>JAQCID010000017.1 GCA_027618855.1 Bacteroidota bacterium
GGATCCAGCTGCTGGTCCTGTTGCTTCGGACAATGGCGATGGTTCTTGGACCTTTACTTTTGATCCTGCACCTACCGATAATATGGAATATTTATTAGTTGTAGATGGTGTTCAGGAGGATTTAGTTCCAACAGGAACAGCTTCAGGTGATTGGTCATGTTCACCAGTTACTGATTACTGGTCTTATGCAAATAGATTATGGACAGTAGGTTCGGGTGATGTGACAAATGTTTATGGAACTTGTGGAGTATGTACCGTACTTGGATGTATGTATGCAAATGCGGACAACTACAATGCACTTGCTGTGGACGACGACGGCTCATGTGTTTTTCCAAATACCTCAACTTGTTTGGGTGATTTAGATGGAGATAATACAGCGGGAACTTCAGACCTTTTGGCTTTGTTGTCTTCGTTTGGAACTGTTTGTGACTAAACTGCAAAGAGCGTTTATGGGGCAGGGATGTATTTGTCGATGAGCATAATCATTGATGCCATGGTGGCTGCCCCCAATTCCAATTCTCTTTTGTGGACGTTTTCAAAAACGTCTGAAGTACTGTGGTGGAAATCAAAGTAACGTTGGCCATCTGGGACGAGCCCTATTAACAATGGGCGTCTGTCAAGTTCCTTTAATGGACCGATGTCAACTCCGGACCATCCTTTCTTGAATCGGTGTATGTTGTATTGCTCGAAAAGAGGCTTCCAGCTTTTTACGATGTCAACAAGGGTGTCTGTGGCGTCCATACTGAATCCGCGTGGACTAAACCCTCCCGCATCGGACTCCATGGCTGCCACGTAAACGTGTTCGTTTTTTGCGAGTTCAGAAGCAGCGATTTCGGCGTATTTAATTCCACCTCGATTTCCATTTTCCTCGTTAATAAAAAGGACGAACCTGATTGTTCTGCGGGGCGTATATCCAATGGCTTTCAGGACGCGTAGTACTTCTATGGTATGAACGATGCCAGCGCCGTCATCGTGAGCGCCCTCTCCGATGTCCCATGAGTCGAGATGTCCCCCGAGGGTGATAATTTCATTCGGCAATTCCGATCCAGTCCATTCTCCGATTACGTTTCCTTGCTCTACATCTGGCAAAGCCTCACAGTTCATTTGGAATGTTACTTGAAGTTTAGGGTCTGTTTGATAGAGCTGGGCCAGTTTTCGAGCATCTACAGTTGAAATGGCTGCGGCTGGGATTCGAGGGACATCCTCAGAGTAGTACATCGCACCCGTATGAGGCAATGTGTCCAGTGAATGTGTGAGAGATCGTACCAACGCCCCAACAGCTCCTGCTTTCGATGCGTGAATCGCGCCTTGACCTCTTTGGTCGTTTGCCCCGCCATATGCAGAACCTGTATTGATGAGGACAGGATCCATTGCGCGATTGAACAGTACAATTTTACCTTTTGTTTTACGCCTTGGCATGGTGTCTAGGTCGCTAAGGTGTTTGACCACAATTATTTCAGCAGTCACAGGGGAGTTGTGCGGCGTTTCAATAGAGCCGCCCAAAGCGGTAATGTGAAGGTTGTGCTTCTCACCAGAGGACATTTCTACAGACGCATTTGCGATATCGCCTCTTGTCCAGCTAGGGACAGTTACGGGCATAACGTAAACGTGATCAGCACCGTAGTTGCGTAGTAATTCAGCACCCCATTCTATAGCTTTTGCAGCCTCTGGAGATCCACTTAGACGGTGGCCTATCGTTTTTGTGAGTACACGTAAGTTCTCGTAAGCTTCCCCATTTGTAAGAACCTCATCGTAAATGGAGCGGATCACAGCGGAATCTGATGGTGCAGAAGTTTGTCCTAGGAGCGTTCCAAATCCATGAAGAAAAAGAAAACAGCCACCAAGCGAAATCGACTTAGTGACTGCTTTCAAATATTTGCGATTGTTCATGCGTGCAATCTACTCCAAACTCTGTGAGATGTATATACCTACTCGCAAGCACCACCATAAGCGCCGAGAAGCTCCAAGAGATCTATGACTCCTATAAATCCATCGAGGTCATAGTCACCAGTGCACACGACTTCTACAACACCACAGGATACATTTATTGTGTGACAAATTGTATATGCAGAGGGTCCAAATTTCCCTTCATCACAACAATAAACAGTCAGACAAACCTCGTAGTTCCCTCCTGAATTGTAGCAATGTATCGGACAGTCAGGAAGAGAAGGGTTGTAGATGTTTCCATCTCCGAAATCCCAGCTTATACAAATATTCGTATCTTGTCCGGTGAGATTTATAGGGCAAAACCACATCTGATCACATCCTGTAGTAGGGCAATTCATATTTGTTCCCCATTCAAAGTCAATGTCCTGAGGAATCTCACATCCACCCCCATTGCATATGACGGTTTCTGTAAACGTCCAAGATTGTGTCTGACCTTGAGCACAACAAAATACGTCCAAAGTAACAGTGTATGTTCCTTCAGATGGGAAGCAATGCGAATATCCATAAGGGAAACCCACATTTTGCAAAGGAGCAGAGTCATCTCCCCAGTCAATGTTAATGCAGAGGTCGAACAGATCAACTTGGCAGCTGCTTAATATTACGGGTGAAAGTCCATACTCACAACAGATATTTCCATCGGCATCAGTGGATGTACCAAGGTCAACGAGGCCCAGCCCCACTTCTAAATTGCTGCAATTGACGAAACAGTCATCCGACACGACAGGTTCTTGACAACAATTTACGACGACTTCATGACAGTGTTCGGAACTGCAGATTTCGCCCAGCGTTGAAACGCCTTCAATTGAATAACAAACCTCGTATACACCAGGGTTTAAGTCGAAGCTGAAGTTGTATCCACCACCATAGCTTAAGCTACTTAAATTGACGAGGTTGCCGCTGTTCTCTACCCCTATAATAGTATACTCAGGGTTTTGATACGACACCATATTGGGTCCTAAAAATTGTGTGCCTGTAAATTCGATGTGACATTTATCTGCTCCCGGGACTTCAGTAATGGCTTCCCAGAACGAATTTCTCACATAGCAATCGGGAACACAATCGCAAAATGCAGTTGCATTGAATCCGTATGCATTCGATCCATCGTCGCAACATTTAATTTTCACAGTCACTGGATAGTCAGTACACCCATCGGTATAACAATGTTCTACGGGTGATCCCAAAGGAAGGTTGGTTTGAATGGTTCCGTCTCCCCAGATTATATCCATACACAATGTGCTTGGATTTGCGCCATTTGCAGATGAAATCAATGGATTTACAGACCAAAGACAGCATGCCACATCCTCATTCACTCCATCACCATCAATGTCAGTAGAATAAATAGATGTCCCTAATGACAGAAGCTGTAAGTCTAGCATATCGGGTTCAGAAAACTGGCAACTGTCGCAGTTGATGAATTCCATCTCTAAAAGTCCAGACGTTTTCGGACAACCATAAATGTTTTCAGCTGTAAGAGAATAGTCTCCATCCTGAGTCATCGTGATGCATCTCGTCATCCCTACGATTGTAGAAACATTCGATCCCGGTGGGATGTAATTCCATTCATAGCTTGCAAGCCCAAGTGGTCCACAGACTGTTTTTCCAGAATCACAAGCCATATAGCAACCTGTTGGAACTTCACATAGATTTGGGCAAGGGTGAACGGTCTCATTTGCAGAACCTTTACATCCTGTGAGCGGATCTATTGCAACGACAGTGTAGATCCCTTCAGACAAGGTTGTAAAGGTTTGTCCTGTTTGTCCTCCAGTCCAAACATAATTAAGCAAAGGATCTAATGGGTCAACGAACAGTGTGACTTCTGAGCCCTCACAGGGTGGGTCAGGAAAGGTTCCTATTTGTACTGTTGGACTTTGCTCAACCGTGATTGCGAGGTCATATGTATTGCTACAACCTGAAATGGGATCAGTGACTTTCAATAAGATCAAATCACTGCCAGATATTTGAGAAGAACAAACCTCGATGGACATTGTAGATCCGAGCAACGTGTTCGCCATATTGAACCATTGGTAGATGTAATTGCCACTCGGTGCGATTAGATCGGTGCAGTCACCGTCACAAAGAATACTTGGTCCCGTGATAAATGCAGGAACCAATGGCCACTGTTGTACAAGCACGGGGTCAATATCTGTTGAACATCCAGTGACAGGATTGAAAATTGTAGCACCGTATTCTCCTACAGTGCTTACATCTAAAGATGTTCCAGACCCAACAGGAGTTCCGGGGTCAGTAGACCACCATGTGACTTGTGAAGGCGGAAGAGGGAAAACCTCAAGTGTTTCGGTAAATCCAAAGCAAAACATAAAGTCTCCATCCAAAGATGTTATTGTGTTTCCAGGTGGCAAGTCATTCACAACAATGTTTATGCTGTTTGTAAACTGACATCCATTTACATGAGTCGCTACAACGCTCACAACAGGGTTGTAAGCTCCGTTCTGCGCTTGTGTAAATGGGTTTTGTGCATATGCATGTTGCGGACTCGCACCATCAAAAACGGTATTGTCATTTGCCCCTACCGCTGTGTCGTCAAAATTCCAGTCAAAACTCACGGCACCCGCACATGTTGCTGAGAAAGCTCCAGATTCTTCAAGACAAAGAGGAGTGGGGCCACTTATTGTAACGGGCCCTGGAATGGTGACTGCCTGCGTGAAATCGTCGATACACCCAGAGGAATGTGTCGCAGTTAAGTATGCCGTATAAGGAGACCCTAAAGTTAAGCTTCCAAAACAAGCAGGTGAAAGAGTGCTGTTGTTTGGCCCTACAGTGAAATTAATAGCACTGATAGACGTCCCTGGCAGGTATGCTGTCTCATCTGTTAAGCACAATTGTGGTGCATCAGTAGGATTGGGGGCACAACTCACCTCAGTTCCGAATTGAGCGATCATCGCCACCTCGACAACGATCATTTCAGATACACTGCAAAATGCCGTGCCTGCAGCATTTGGAACTTGGCCAGACATAAGAACATTGTAATATCCGATTTCTGTGTACGTATGTGTTGTTGGATTTGAAGATGATCCACTTAAATCACCGAAATTCCAATTAACATTGGTGACATTTGTAGAGCTTCCTGAAGAACTGAATGCCCAAGTATCACAATAGCCTCCGGAAAGCAACGCTGAAGGCGCTAAGGAATACGTCTCTAGATCACAGCAGGGACCAGTGCAGGGGCCGCCTCCACCTACCTCATAAATCGTGAGAGATTCTGTATTTGTACAGCCAGACGAAATCTCAGTAATCGTGAGGGTATAGGTGTAGGAATTAGGTAAAGTTCCTCCTTGCCAGTTGTGCGTAATCGTAGGAGTTGTTGCTCCTCCTGGGCTCCAGCTGTAGCTGTAGTTCGGGTTGTATGGAGCAACTATTTCAGTGGAACCAGGGACTCCGTTCACGAGTGTGTTCGGGCCATTTGTTGTCAAATTCAGCATAGGAGCAGGTAAAATTGAAATTGTGGCTCCACCCGAAGAAGCGCATCCATTGATGTCAATCGTGTTTGCGATATAATCTCCTGCACTTGAAGTAGTAATTGAACTTGTCGTTTGTAAAGATCCAACCCAATTGAATGGTGAGATAAATGATCCAGCATTACTTACGGCTACGGTTCCAGATGTTCCTACGCAGAAGTCGGTTCCGACAACTGTAGGAACGATTGCTCGATTCAGGCTGATTCCCATGGTGTATATGGTCGTAATGCCACATAATTCAACTGTGGCTGTAACCGTTGTAGTCACAGAATTGCTGGGGATGTCATTCCATTGTACCGTCATGTTATCTGTTCCCTGACCACCTACCACACTTCCGTATTGAGGAAGGTCTACCGTCCAGTGAATCGTTGCGTCTGGGTGGATGTCCGAAATCGAATAATTTGCGATTTCGTTTGCACATGGTGCATCAAGAGATGTGATTGCAACTGCTGGGCCATGCGTACGTTCTTCAACGACCAATGTGAAAGGATTTGAATTGCAGTAAGGTGCATCAGCCATTTGATAAACAACCTCTAAATTGAAGAGTCCGGACATGCCCCATGTGACCTCTGTATATAAACCCACAGCAGGGTTTGCAGACGGCAGCCCCCCGCCAGGGTTTGTGCTGCTTGGCGTCCAAATAGCATTTAGTCCTTGACTTGCTGCGACTTCGTATATGTAACTAGGTGAATTCACACAAACCTCGATTGGCCCGGTGACGGCAGTAGGGGGGGCAACTTCATGGACAGTGACAAAGGAAGTCACTGTTGAATTGCAGTATAAATCTGGATTGGCGGCATTGAGATCTGCAGTTACAGTATAAGTGCCACTTGAGGTCCATGTGATCTCTGCGGTATTTCCGGTCACGTTTTGAGCCAAACCTCCTGAATTCGTCCAGTCAAAAACGCCACCCAAACTTCCAGAAGCAGTAAAGATTGTCGTTGCATCTATACAAACATCCAATGTGGATGGGGACACGAAAAACTTGGGTTTGACTTCGACATTTAATGTCGCAAACCCAGTACAGTCATTGGGTCCATGTCCAGGTAAATTTTGCAGAAAATCACTTGTATATGTGACATCGATTGTTCCAATTCCCGAATTGTACCACTGAATAGTTGCGATAGAACCCTCTTGATGAATAAGAGTGCCACCTGTCACGGACCAGTCATAATCTACACTGATCCATTTGGTTAAATCATATGAAGCAATTTCTCCTTGACAAACGATTTCAGGCCCATTAATGGACCCGTTAATGGGGATGATGGGCACCTGAACTGATGTAGGGGTGTTACAGTGAGCAGGCATGCAGTCTTCCACCATCAATTCCACCGTTCCATATGGGCCTAGTCCCCATTGTACGAATATTTCGTTTGTTCCTTGTCCGGTGAAAGAGAGAATCGGAGCACCCAGAGCATCGAAAACGGACCAGACGTAAATATCGCAGTCAGCGTTTGTGAAATAAGATGACGTGTCGTTTTCACATAGAGTTGAGATACATTGGATATCTGGACCGACAAGGTTGTCAACGAGGATTTCTTCTGTGTATGTGTCTGAACATGTGCAAAGTACATTTCCCTCGGGGCCGATGATGTCACTAAACACAGTTAAAGTAACGTCATATGTGCCAGGGGTAGTGTAGGGGTGTGAAGGATTGGTTTGCGCATTGTACGTATCAGATAGTCCATCTCCCCAATCCCAAACATAATTTGTTGCTCCTGGGCTGCTTAAGTCTGTAAACTGAAGGACATTGTTTAAACAAACATATCCTGCAGAGCTGAACAGTGCCTCAGGCCCTTCAAGGATTTCAATACAGATGCTATATGTAATCGGGGTGAAATTGGGGTCAATATTTGAAATGGTGACAGAAATGTTGCCCGATCCGTTTGGACCCCATTCTACGTGGGCTTCTGGTGTGTTTTGGCCAGAGGCCAAAACCCCTCCTTGAACAACCCAATCATAAAGAAATCCACCGCTTCCAAAGACTGGAGCAAAAGCGACCAGTGAAGAATTTTCACACACTTGGATACATTCAACTTGTGATGCAGTTCCATCAGGATCAATTGGGGAAGAGAACGCAGGATCTGAGAAGTCGATTAATCCGCAATCTTGACCACACTCAATCGTGAGATTGATGTTGCCGGTGCAATACATCGTGGTATCGCCAGATTGATACGACAGCGTATATGGGAGAACGTGATTTCCACAACAGGCTTCTTGAGTTGCATCAGGAGACAGTATGATATCCCATTGATTAATAAGACAACCATCAGGAAAAAACCCTAAAAAGGCTTCGTTAATACTGGTGATTTGATGAAAACATCCACTGTCACCGATCGAAGCAGAACAATAAGATTGGTCCCAGAAAACAATTCCATCATCTAAAAGTGCTTGATAAAGATCGAATACGACTTCTCCAGGCGCGAATGCAACAGTTACATCGTAAGTTGGCCAAATACATGGGTTTTGTTCTTCCTGTGCAGCCGAAATAAATATGGCCAAAAATGCAAGTAGGAGGGTGGATAATGAGGTTTTCATTATGTGTGGAGTTATAGCGATTCATCTCAATTAGCAAATAATTTTTGAACATTCCTAATTTATATTTGTTTAATATTTAAAAACATTCATGTCAACATCAGAACTCACAATAGATCTACGAAGCGATACAATCACTCGACCAACCTCCGGAATGCGGTCGTGTATGCACAAAGCAGTGACGGGAGATGATGTTTTTGCTGAAGATCCGGAAATTAATGAGCTACAGAACAGATGCGCTGAGATGTTTGGTATGGAGGCGGGGCTTTTCTGTCCTTCAGGCACGATGACAAATCAAATCGCCATTGCCGTTCACACTTCTCCCGGTGAGGAGGTGATCTGTGACAAGCTTTCGCATATTTACAATTACGAAGGGGGTGGTATTGCACGACTTAGCGGTGCTTCTGTGCGTCTTTTACAGGGAGACCTTGGAAGATTTACCGCTTCTGATGTAAGGTCGAATGTGAACCCCTTAGACAGTCATTATGCAAAAACTTCACTGGTGAGTTTGGAAGATACATGCAACAAAGGTGGAGGGTCGATTTGGGACCTCTCTGAATTAAGGGAAGTCTCTAAAGTGTCCAGGGAGTTGGGACTTGCGGTACATCTTGATGGGGCACGGTTGTGGAATGCCATTGTGGCTAGGGGCATTCACAATGATGTGAAGGCACTTCAAGAGTATGGCTCCAATTTCGATTCTATTTCGCTGTGCTTTTCGAAAGGCTTGGGCTGTCCCATAGGATCCGTGCTTATCGGATCGACGTCTTTTATTGCCAAAGCGCACAGAGCAAGAAAAGTATTTGGTGGTGGGATGCGTCAAGCAGGAATCGTTGCTGCTGCGGGAATATATGCGTTAGAAAACAACATTGATCGCCTTGAAATAGATCATGCTCGAGCGAAGAGATTGGGAGAAGCTGCGCTTCATCACCCCAGCGTAATATCACATTATCCGATAGATACAAATATTGTCATTCTCGAGCTTCAGAAAGGGGTCGATTCTGACGCACTTGCCTCTGAGTGGGGGAGAAATGGGATTGAATGTTTTAAGTTTGGACCTTCCAGCATACGATTTGTAACCCATCTAGACAATACAGATGCTCAAATAGATGGAGCTTGTAATTACCTGTCAAAGATTTAATGTACGGATGTCAAAGGAAATAAAAAAAGGCGACCAAGTTCGGTTTCTGAATGAAGTAGGAGGGGGTGAGGTTTTGGAGGTGTTCTCTGATGGGACAGCTACAGTGGAGGGGGAAGATGGGTTTGACATGAACTACAAATTGCATGAGCTCATGCTCGTGATGAGTAGCGAAGATGAGATTGAAGCGTACAACAACAAGTTGCCAGATTTGGCGTCTATTTTGGCACAAGATCTAGATGAGGGTCGACAAAAAGAAATTCAGAAAGAATTTGATATCAAGTATTCAAATGCGAGTGCGACGAATCAAAAAAGGAGGGGGGAGCATATGGTCATTGACCTTCATATTCATGAACTTGTCGATGATCAATCGGGGCTTAGAGACAGAACGAAACTGGATATTCAATTAAATCATTTCGAACGAATGATGAGGATTGCGGGAGAGCAGAGAGTAAGGAAAGTGATTTTCATCCACGGTATAGGTCAAGGTGTTTTGAGACACCAAATCCGTACGCGTCTTGAAATGTATTATCCCAATTGTACAGTTAGGGAGGGGAATCCCCGTGAATATGGCGCAGGGGCTACAGAGGTGTTGTTGGGTCAGTCCTCCTTCTGAGGCACGCTTTCTTCTTCCTTCTTCTTCTTTAAATCCTCGACGTATTTTTTTGCGACAGCATTTAGATCAAGTCCTGGCACATTGATCATAAAGTCATCTTTTACGACGCTGAAAGATCCTTCGGTGCCCCAATCTATAACTCGGAATTCGTATCCGTCGGAATTGAACCCCAGAGGAATCCACGATTCTTTCAATTTTGAAGAAGACAAAGCTGTTACACTTGGTTGATTAGAAAACAAAAACCTCAATCCTCTTCCCAACATGTCTCTTTCAGAGCGTTTGATTTTCGTTTTTTCTGCGACCCACATTGTATATTCAACATCTTCAAATGACGTTGTCGCGGCGCGACATGTAAGGTCTTTGATTGTTGAAGTTGCTGCCTCCTTATCGAATTTATAGATGACGTCATCTCGTTTTTCATTTGTAAACCCGATGGCCTTCATCATTGCTGGGGAGAGTTCAGTACCTTGTTTGTTTTTAGGGATTAAAGTAAGTGTGGTTGCATTTGTGGAGTCTCTGAAAAAGAACGATTTTGTGTGATTCAAATCATCAGACCAACAGAACGCGTTGTGGGTGTCAGAATAATAAATCTTTGCCGTTCTTTTCTTCCCTTTGGTCTCCACAGAGTATACGAGCCAGTTTTCAAATACGAGTGTCCCCTCACCTAAAGGAACTCGGGTGAGATTTGCAATCTCTTCCGCCATAGAGGGCAATCGTTTGTCGACTTCTTGTGCAAAGGTGTTTAAGTTGCCATTCAAGAACAACAAAAGAAAACATGTTGAGATGATGAATTGTGAAAAGGATTTCATGGCTTTGAGATACGTGTTTTCTAATTTCCAGATGCGTTGTATGGCCTGTTTCGCTCCTTGTCTTTTGAGTTTCGCACAGAGATATTTGAAGTGAATTCCCACTTTCCTCCCTTCCAAACGTATGCATCATACTCCATTGTAGGTCCGTAAAAGGCAGTTGCTCCAGCAAGAGAAGGGTCGCTAGGAGCCAAGCGATCCAAAACGATCCTGTTGTTTTCAGGTTCGTATCTCAGCGTGGCTTGTAACTCATCAGCGTATTCCAAAACATGCCGCTTCCGAATCCCTTCTGGACGATTTAAATACGGCACGCCTATTCGAATGAGGTCATTCGAAACAATCATGGTTTCCATGATTTTCCTTGTGATTTGGGCATTGCCCCCTTCCCATCCCAATAGTGTATATATCGGAGTTTTGCCATCATAGGTCAGGATTAAATCGTAATAGATCGCACCAGGCCAATCATCCACTCTGTAGCTGCGAGATTCGTCTTTGGGGTCTTCATTTCTGTCATGAATCAACTCTGTCCATTTGAAATTCTGAAACGGCTCCGATTCATCAACGCCATAAATCACAAATGCACCGTAATCTTGCGTTCGATCTTGTCGTTCAGAATTCCATGAGATTACGGTCACCAATTCATCTCCTCTGCCAGCTGTAGTAATTCCTGCGGGCCATTGCTCGAGAAGTCCAGACAAAGATTCTAAGGAATCGAAACCGGCAAGGGTTTCTCTCACAAGGACCTTAAGTTCGTGGTGAAGGATAGACCGTTCGTCATCATTGGATGCTTTTCGAAGATTTCCGAACATCCCTGATATTTGAGAAGAACGAGATGTTTGGGCCAAATATGAAGAAAACGGAGCGCTGATAAGGAATAAAACGATCAGAATTCCAGGTAAATTTAAATTCATACTTTTAGAACGATCCACCATCCGAAGATATTACTTTGAATTGTTATACATGTAAAAACGACTTTTTTGAAAGCAACAATTCTTTGCTTTCTCTTCG
>JAQCID010000018.1 GCA_027618855.1 Bacteroidota bacterium
GATGTGATACCAGGCTCTATGTGTATGATTATTGTAGCATGAGTAATTTTGATGACACAAACATCGGCACCATTTATTACGATGACAATCAAGGTGGTTGTGAGGAGGAGGCAAGCCAAACGATGCTTCTTGAAGCTGGAGTGACCTACTGGATAAGATGGTTTTCTGTAGACGGATGTATGGATGATTGGAGTTGGCTTCACTCATTTGCGGGAGCTCCTCAGGGATGCACTGATCCTGAAGGTTGTAATTACAATCCACAAGCAGAAATTGACAACGGATCTTGTATTTATCCTGGAGATCCAGCTTGTACTGGTCCTGATTTAATGGTTGTTCAAGAAGCCATTGTAAATAGTTTGCATACTGAACTTATGCAGGTGAATGAATCTGACTGCTATATCTCTGAGGGCTGTCTGAATGGATATGGAACGCGTGAACTCGTCAGGTTCACAACACACATTAAAAACATTGGTGAGCTAGACTATTATATCGGGCAACCGACAGGTGCAAATTCACAATTTGAATTTGGGGATTGCCACAACCACTGGCACCACAAAGGATATGCAAAATATGATCTATTTGAATTAGATGGCACGTATATCCCTATCGGATTCAAGAATGGTTTCTGTGTCATGGATCTCGAATGCAGTGACGGCGGCACGGGTCAGTATGGATGTAGCAACATGGGGATCTCTGCGTTATGTGGAGACATCTACAGCAGTGGATTGTCATGTCAGTGGATTGATGTTACAGATGTGGCTGATGGTACGTATTTTTTAATTGTTAGAGCGAATTGGGACTTTATTCCTGACGCTCTCGGCAGAGACGAGACAGATTACACAAATAACTATGCTGCGGTTTGTATTAATTTGGACAGAAGTATGGGGGAGCTTGCGGTTAATATTTACAATGATTGTACACCATTTGATGATTGTGAAGGAACCCCATTTGGCCAAGCCACTGCGGATTGTAATGGGGATTGTAATGGGGAGGCGCTTTTGGGAGATCTGGATTACAATGGTGCTCAAGAATACACGGATGCCGTATCTTATGTTGAAGGTATTTTAGGCAATGACATTGACGTTTTACCTTGTACTGATATCGATCAGGATGACAACATTACTGTCACCGATGCAGCTCTGATGTCTCGTTGTCAGTATTGGAATGAAGCACACACGCACCCTGACAGTTCAGGTTACCACGACAAGTGTAGTTTCCCAGTGAATGAGATCATCAATATTTTCGACACCACTCATTTTAAAATTGGAGATATAAATTGGGATCAGGGATATCTAGATATTCATGTACTCAACCCCAACAACCGCATTGTGGGGTATCAATTGGCGTTTAGTGGTATTGAAATTTCTCAGGCGATTTCCTTGGCGGATGTCGTGAATTATCCAATCACGCCTTCATTTGTTCCTGGTGGATCTGAAGTGATAGGCTTGAGCTATGAAGGTGAGAGTATGATGAAATTCTATGTATGGACACCTCTTCTACGTTTGTACTGGATGTCAGCAGAAGAAGATGTTTGCTTGTTGCATTGTGAGGATGTTGTAAATAGTTTTTACCAAAACACGATCATTGATATTGTGGACGGTTGTGTAGGTGCAATAGAACTTCAAAACACGTCACAAGTGGCTGTTTCTGTCATTCCGAATCCGATTACCTCGAGCGCTCAAATTACGTTCTCGAATCCGATGAGAGATGAATTGATTCTTATGATCCTTGATGCTAGCGGGCGTGAAGTGAGACGTGAGTTGGTCAATGGAACAGATCATGTTATAGAGAAGGGTGAACTTAGTTCTGGTGCCTATTTCTTTACTGTTTATGGGAATAGAATTTCTCCTATGAGTGGCAGATTTGACATCCAATAAAGCATGTCAAACTTCTCATTCAACGGCCTGAAATATCTCCTCTTTGCATGCGTGTTGTTTCTCTTCACATCTGTGAATGGGCAAGTCGTGATTAATGAATTTTCTTGCTCAAACTATTCGCTAAATATTGGAGGAGACAATGAGGATTATATAGAATTCTTTAACTCTGCTGCTGTTGCTGAGGATATCGGTGGGTATTTCCTCTCAGACAACCCACTGAACCCCGATAAATTTGAAATACCAGCAGGAACACTTGTCCCTGCAGGTGGATACCTTCTTGTCATTTGTTCTGGTGAGGGAGAATTGATCACAAATCTCTATTTAGGGGGGAATCTAAATACGAATTTTAAAATCAATCAATGTGCAGGAGAGTCCATTGTATTTAGTGATCCATCAGCATCGATCATTGAACAATATAATTTCGTGAGCACCTTTGGAACGACGCAAGCTGATCACAGTTGGGCGAGAGAGGTTGATGGCGCAGCTATATGGTCGATATGCACAAGCCCTTCGCCTGCTGCATCAAACACAGTAGGAATGTTCACGGGCTATGCACCTACCCCTGTTTTCAGCAGCGAAGCTGGTTTCTACGCAGGAGGGGTAGATGTTTTTATGAATGTCCCTGCTGGATATGAAGTGCGATATACCACTAATGGGTATGCACCAAATGCCGGGAGCACACTGTATACTGGATCGATTAACATAATGAATACGACAGTGTTGAGAGCATATATGATTGATCTGGCTGGCAACGAATCTCCAAGTTTTATTGAAACGAATACGTATTTCACGGGTGCAGATTCTCACACAATTGCCGTAGTCAGTGTAAGTGGCGATGGTCAGGAGGATGGCGCTTGGCCTGGAGGTGGTAATGAGCCCATGCATATTGAGTTTTTTCAGTCGAATGGAATGTTCAGGGTAGAGGCTACTGGCGACAGCAATGAACATGGGAATGATTCCAATGCATATGGTCAGCGGGGTTTTGATTATGTGACAAGAGACCAAATGGGGTATGACTATGCAATCGAAGCGCAATTGTTTTCAGAAAAACAACGCGAAAAATATCAGAGAGTCATTTTTAAGGCTGCAGCAAATGACAATTACCCTTTTGAGCCCGGTGCTCACATTCGTGATTCATATGTTCATACTTTAAGTCACAAAGCGAATCTTCATTTGGATGAGCGTACTTCGGAAAGTTGCATTGTTTACCTCAATGGTCAATATTGGGGGGTGTACGACTACCGTGAGAAAGTTGACGACATAGATTTCACGACTGAATATTATGATCAGCCTCGTCACTTTGTCGACTTTCTGAAAACGTGGGGCGGCACATGGGAGGAATATGGCAGTGGAGATGATTGGTATTCTTTGGTGACTTTCGTCACAAGTCAGGACATGACGGTGGATGCAAATTATGAGTATGCCATCTCTCAGCTCCACCCGATGAGTTTGATCGATTATTTCGTATTAAATAGCTATGTCGTGTGTATGGATTGGCTGAATTGGAACACAGCTTGGTGGAGAGGTAGACATCCTGAAGGAGGTGCCAAAAGATGGCGTTATGCGCTTTGGGACATGGACGCAACGTTCGGTCATTATATCAACTACACAGGCGTTCCTGATACAGGTTCGGGTGCCGACCCTTGTAATCCAGAGTCCATGGGGAATGTTGGTGGGCAGGGTCATATCCCTGTTCTCAATGCACTGATGACAAACGAAACGTTTTACACGACGTATATTAATCGGTGGGCAGATCTCGGGAATACTTATTTCACATGTGATTACATGCATACAGTGCTAGACAGCATGGTGCTCGTCATCGCGCCAGAAATGCCCAGGCAATGTGACAGGTGGGGTGGAAATGTCGCTGGATGGGAAGTCGAGCTACAGCAGTTGAGAGATTTCATTGATGAACGATGTGAGTCAGAGCTTATGTCTGGAATGGAGGATTGTTATGACATTACCCCCGTTACACTGACCGTTGAAATAGTCGGAATGGGAGATGTGGAAATCAACTCGATTGATATTTTGCCATCCATGAGTCCGTTTAACGGTTTCTATTTTGAAGAGATTCCTGTAACATTAACAGCTGAAGAAAATTATGGTGTACAGTTTTTGTTTTGGGAAATCGTCTCAGGAACAGCAGTTTTAACTGACCCTACAGATGTGTTGTGGACATTAGATCTATCCGGAGACTTGACGGTTATTGCCCATTTCGGAATACCAGTCCCACCAGAAGACGTGGTTTTTAATGTCGAGCCGATTGGGTCTGGAGGAATCATTTTGGATGGTGTTTCTATCGATTCATACCCCTCAACGGAATCTCTGACTGTGAGCGGTCATACAATACAAGCTGTGAGTAGCGGTCAGGGGTGGCAGTTTTCACATTGGTCATCAACGCCTTTCGAGAATGTTGTCAGTCCCGACATGAATGCTTCAAATGCCAATTTGGAAATTGCTTTGCCTGGTGTTGTGACAGCGAACTTCACTTACATTGAGCATACAGAATTAGAAGTAGAGGTGCAGCCGGCACAAGCTGGAGCTGTCTCTATCTACAATACGGCCTATGTTGATGATTATTGGACAAGTGGGTTGGTGACAAATGGCCCCCTAATTTTCAGAGCCATAGAAGCTGATCAATGGGAGTTTGACAGGTGGATTGTGCAAGAAACCGAGCCTTCTCCAAACAACAGGAATCTTGAAATGGCTTTAAACCTCGAAGGTGTTCCTTTTGAAAGTGTTGTGGCGTTATTTAAGGAAGTGGAATTCAGTTTGTTTATTCCCAACGCTTTTACACCTGACAACGATGGCGTCAATGACAGTTTCCTTCCTTTGGGCCAAGGCTTCACGGCTGATCAATACAGATTTACCGTATTGAATAGGTGGGGAGAGGTTGTGTTTGATACCACGAATCCTGAGATTCCTTGGGTTGGTCAAAACAGCAGTGCGGGAGGAACTCATTTTGTTCCTGATGGGGTCTATATGTACACCGTTACCGCACTTGGTTCTCACGATTTAAGTTCATCAACTTTCAGAGGTTGTGTGACTGTCGTGAGGTAATCATTTGCGTGACTTTTAATGACAGTATGTAACCAACAAATGCCGCGAGTAGACTCCCTGTACTATGTGCAAAAAGCAACACGATAAAAGCGCCCACGGGCAATGTTCCAATCAATGAAGCAAATGCCAAAGGTTCTGTGATGTTTGGCACATCTTGATATTCAGGGAAAAAGCCTCGTCCAGATGACGCGCATTTTAAAGTTTACATGTTGCGGCGATATGCCCCTCCCACATGGAACATTGCGTCTGTGATTTGACCCAATGAAGCGACTTTACTTGCTTCAATAAGTTCTTCAAAAATGTTTCCACCTGAAACAGCAGCTTCTTGCACTTGATGGATTGCATCAGCGGAACAGCCGTGCATGGCTGTGTGCAGTGCTTTTAGATTGCAAAGCTGAACCTTTTTCTCCTCTTCAGTAGCTCGGATGACCTCTTCTGGAATGATGGTTGGGGAACCGTCTTTGCTTAAGAATGTATTCACCCCTATGATTTCATATTCGCCAGAGTGTTTCAGGGTTTCGTAGTGAAGTGATTCCTCTTGAATGCGTGACCGTTGGTACATGGTTTCCATGGCGCCCAACACTCCTCCGCGCTCGGTAATTTGGTCAAACTCTAAAAGAACGGCCTCCTCTACGAGGTCCGTGAGTTCCTCGATCATAAATGACCCCTGCATTGGGTTTTCATTCATGGCCAACCCAAGTTCTTTGTTGATGATGAGTTGTATCGCCATTGCGCGCCTCACAGACTCTTCTGTAGGAGTTGTAATCGCCTCGTCATATGCGTTTGTGTGGAGTGAATTACAGTTGTCGTAAATCGCATACAACGCTTGTAATGTTGTGCGGATGTCATTGAAATCTATCTCCTGTGCGTGTAGAGATCTGCCCGAAGTTTGAATGTGGTATTTGAGCATTTGAGCGCGAGGGGAGGCGCCGTATTTCTCTCTCATTGCTTTGGCCCAAATCCTTCTCGCCACTCTACCTATCACTGCATATTCGGGGTCTACCCCGTTAGAGAAAAAGAAGCTGAGATTGGGGCCAAACGCATCGATGTCCATCCCTCGGCTTAAATAGTATTCGATGTAAGTAAATCCATTAGACAGTGTAAATGCGAGCTGTGTGATCGGGTTTGCGCCGGCTTCTGCGATGTGGTAGCCACTGATAGATACAGAGTAAAAATTGCGCACCTTTTTATCGATAAAATACTGCTGCACATCGCCCATCAATCTGAGCGCGAACTCCGTCGAAAAGATACATGTGTTTTGGGCTTGATCTTCTTTGAGAATGTCGGCTTGAACAGTTCCTCTTACAGAAGTTAATGCCTGTTTTTTAAGTGCGGCATAGGTGTCCTTATCTAGAATCTCATCTCCAGTACACCCCAGCAACATTAAACCCAGACCATCGTTGCCTTCCGGCAGCGCTCCCTCGTAATGTGGACGCACCAATCCCTGGTCGTCCCATTTCGCTTTGAGTACTTTTTCAACATCTGATTCGAGCGCGTTTTCTGTGATGTATTTCTCGCAGGTTTGATCTATCGCAGCATTTAAGAAGAATGCAAGTACCATGGGAGCCGGACCATTTATGGTCATCGAAACGCTCGTCTTTGCAGAGCATAGATCGAACCCACTGTAAAGTTTCTTTGCATCGTCGAGGCAACAAATACTCACTCCAGCATTTCCGACTTTCCCATAGATGTCGGGCCTTAAATCAGGGTCGCTGCCGTAGAGAGTGACTGAGTCGAATGCCGTTGAAAGTCTTTTTGCAGGCAATCCGAATGAGACGTAATGGAATCGCTTGTTCGTTCTTTCAGGTCCGCCTTCTCCAGCGAACATTCTGGTAGGATCTTCTCCAGTTCTCTTGAAAGGATAAATTCCAGCTGTGTATGGAAAGGATCCAGGAAGATTTTCTTGCGTGGCGTATTTCACCAAATCACTCCATCCAGTGAAAGAGGGGAGGGCGACTTTTGAAATGCTTTTGTTCGAAAGAGACGTTTGCTTTGTAGGGATGTTAATTTCCTTTCCCCTCACCTCATAGCTGAAGGTGTCCTCTTTATATCGCGCTTTCAATGCAGGCCAACCTTCTAGCCAGGACAGCATTTTATGATCAAGCTCCAGTTGGACCTCATCCGCCTTTGCAGATACTGCGGATTTTGTCGATTCATCGGAAGTAAATTCATCGGCGGCCTTCTGTAAGGCTTGAACTCTTCCTGCAATAGTTGCTTGTTTTGTCGCCCATTTGTCGTAAGATCTATTTGCTTCTGCAATTTCACTTAAGTATCTCACTCTAGATGGTGGGATAATAAACACTTTCTCGCTTTGACTCAACAAGCCAGTTTCTTTCGTTGAAGATGCGAGTTCATCTCCGGATTTTTTCACGAGCTCCTTCATCAGAGTTTCGTATAGAAAATTTGTACCTTGATCGTTGAATTGACTGGCGATCGTCGCAATGATAGGCAGCTCGTCATCTTTGGCTTCCCAGAGGTCATGGTTGCGTTTAAATTGCTTCCGAACATCTCTAAGCGCATCCTGTGCGCCACGTTTGTCTGATTTGTTGATGGCGACGACATCTGCAAAGTCCAGCATGTCAATCTTCTCAAGTTGTGTCGCAGCACCAAACTCAGGGGTCATTATATAGAGCGCAACATCGCTATGCTCCATGATTTCGGTGTCGCTTTGGCCTATGCCAGAAGTTTCAAGAACAATCAAATCAAATTCAGCAGCTCTCAATACATTTAATGCCTCAGCAACATGCTTTGACAAGGCTAAGTTTGACTGACGTGTCGCCAGAGAACGCATGTATACTCTTTCGTTGTGAATCGAGTTCATTCGGATCCGATCCCCCAGGAGTGCACCTCCCGTTTTGCGTTTGGAAGGGTCTACAGAGACCAATGCGATACGTTTCTCAGGAAAATCAGCCAAGAAACGACGTACGAGTTCATCCACCATGGATGATTTTCCAGACCCACCTGTACCTGTAATGCCCAGAACGGGTACTTTGGGTAATTCTGGGTATACACTTTCGAATGCTTTTGAGAAGGACTCGGCATCGTTCTCAGCGGCGGTGATCGTCCGCGCGATGTCACGATTGTTCCTTTCCCCCAATCGTTCAATGGCGCCGTCTAAATCCTCAATGGAAGGCACGGTTTCATAATCAGATTTTTCGACCAAGTCATTGATCATCCCTTGGAGTCCCATCTCTCTTCCGTCATCAGGGTGGTAGATCCGTGTAATCCCATATTCTTGTAACGCAGCGATCTCATCTGGAAGAATTGTTCCTCCTCCTCCTCCAAAGATCTTTATATGACCAGCGCCACGCTCGACAAGCAAATCCTTCATGTATTTAAAGTACTCGTTGTGACCTCCTTGATAAGATGTCATCGCGATTGCTTGTGCATCTTCTTGTATCGCAGTTGTCACAACTTCATCCACGCTTCTGTCATGACCAAGGTGTATTACCTCACAACCAGTACGTTGAATGATACGGCGCATGATGTTAATCGCTGCGTCATGACCGTCAAATAAACTTGCAGCCGAGACGATTCGGATTTTATTTTTAGGTCTATAAGGTTGTTTTACTTCCATAGCTAGAATTTCAATGCAAAATTAAGCCATAGCTGACAGGTCACACACTCAAGTTTGTCAATCCCTTCAATGTATTCATAAGATGCACAAATCTGAGTCAAAGAGGGTGAAAGAAGGCGTAATCGGACTTCATTCATGAAATGGAACGGGACATCATGCTTGTCTTTTTATTCTTTCTAAACATGGAATGCTGCAATTTGCGACGTCTTTTTTGAAGCAAATGTTTCTCTCAAAAAAATTAGGTGACAGGTTTTAGGTCTTTATTAGGTGAAATCCGTTAATTTGCGGTCTTGAATTGATTCCGACTTCTACTTTGAATATTTCTACTACTTGCATGAATTTTCGCCTCCTAATTATAGGGTTTGCTGTGATGTTTGTTTCTACGACAAACGCCCAGATGACGGGTATCACTTTTGAAGTAGATACTGCATTCTACGGACCTAACACGCCTTCTCCAGAAGATACGTTTGATCCATTGGGGACTTTGGATGGTTATGTAACCTACAAAGTGTACGCCGAGTTCACCAATACAACGGATGTATTGAGTGCAATCTATTCAGATGTTGCAGTCCTGGGTACGATCCCAATGGAAATCGATGCTCCTTGTGGTTGTTTTAACCCTGTTGCCACGAGTGTTTTGATGGATGCGTCTAACTCAAGCTTTTTTTGGGATGCTTTTCCGTTGTGGCAATATGACTCCTATTGGACAATAGGAATGGAAAGCAGCGATGCGCCGGGTGACATCCCACAATCGATTGACCTTCCTGATGGTTCCGACATCTGTTCTAGTTCAATCTCTGATGGCGCACTCTTTGTTTTGTCTTCGCCCATCAATGCTGTTGCCGGCACTGATTTGCGGATTTTAATAGCGCAAGTAACAACCTGTGGTGATTGGTGTTTGGGAGCTAGCTTTCACGTCTTTGTAGAAGGGGTGCAAGCAAACCCTCAATTCTTTGAGCCGACAGAGCAAATCTGTATTTCCAACCCATGCGAACCATATATTTCGCAGGATGCGACAGTGAGTGGTGCGGTTCTTCCTTGTGCTGGTGGTTCTTCTACCGTAGAAGTGGAGTTTTTAGGTGTAGGTGACCCCTCGCTTGCGACATATGTTCTTTTAGACCAAGGCGGAGAGGTAATTGTAGGGCCTCAGGGCAGTTCTTCTTTCGATGACTTGTCTCCCGGAAATTATTCGATGGTCATCATGGATGAATTTACATGTATTGATACGACCTCCTTTGCCGTAACAGCACCTGGTCCTATCCTGGCTGAGTTTGAGCTTGTTTCTGACAATGACTGCTTCGGAGAAGGTGATGCGACAGTGTGTCTTTTAGCTCCAGGAGCATCTGGTGGTTCTGGAGATCTGCTTATATCAGTGTTAGACCCTGTCGGTTCGGATGTCGCTTCAGTGGGTGGGGCAAATGAATGTTGGACCGATTTGGTTTGCCAAGATGGAGATGGATCGTTTACATTTTCTATAAATGATTCAGAAGGGTGCGCTTTAGATACCGTTTTATTCGTGAATTGTCCTTTGCCGATCGAGGCTCTTGTCACAACAATCGATATTGATTGCCAAGGAAACGCCAATGGATCTATTGGTGCCGAAGCTTCTGGTGGTTCGGGGGATTTATTTATCGTTGTAAACTCAGATACACTTCTTCTTCCAGACACTGTCCAAGGACTTGTTCCAGGCAATTACAATGTGCAAATCATTGACATTTTTGACTGCTCAACAGGAACTGAGGTGGTCGAAGTTTTGGAGCCAGATGACATTACACTTCAGATTGTTTCTGCAGCACCCATCACTTGCGGAAGTGATTGTAATGGAGCAGTAGACTTGCTTTATTTTGGAGGTACGGGCTTTTTAACACTTGAAATTACAGATGCGTTAAGCGGATTGATTGCCTCAAGTCAAGACAGTCTTTGTGCTTCGGAATATGTTGCGTCAATTATGGATGACAACGGTTGTATTACAAACGAACCTTTCCTCATTGATGCACCCCCTCCACTTACATTCCTTATTTCGACGACATCAGCAACTTGTACAGGCATGAGCAATGGGTCTGCAGATATATTTCCTGCTGGAGGAACTGGAGAGCTTACTTGGATGGTCACAGATACATTGGGCAACGTAGCAAACCTCAACAACCTCAGTGAAATGACCTATACGGCCATCGTTACAGATGTGTTGGGATGTCAGATTACGGATACATTCTCTATTGACGTTGCAATCATTACAGATATGATTCTAACCACTTTTCCTTCTCCTGTAACTTGTTGGAACGCTGAGGATGGAACGATTACTGTATCCATTGATGGTGGAGATTCTCCTTTTACTTACTTATGGAGCGATCCTTTTGATCAAACTTCCTCCACTGCAATTGGTCTCACAGAAGATACTTACACAGTGACAGTAACGGATGCGGTGGGCTGTAATCTAACTGTGTCGGAAGCGATAACGCATATAGAAGGTTGTCTTTTCATCGCAGATGCGCTTACGCCAAATGGAGATGGATATAATGATGAATGGATCGTAGGAGGTTTGTTAGACTTTCCTCAATCTGAAGTTAAAGTGTATAACAGATGGGGACAATTGTTATTCTTCTCAGATGAAGGGGATGTGCATTGGGATGGTCGATTCAACAATCAACGTCTCCCTGTAGCAGACTATTATTATACGATTGAGTTGAGCCCATACGACCCGCCGATTACGGGTACGGTATCTCTTAAATACTGAAACGATGACACGACTACTCATTGCCTTATTTTGGATTTTTATTTTTTCCGCTCCGCTTCAAGCGCAACAGCGATTTAGAAGGACTTCTTTTCCCGTAAATTCTTTTCTGATCAACCCAGCGGTTGCAGGTACAGAACCTGTCACAGTATTCGGTTCTTCATATCGCCATCAGTGGGCAGGTTTTGACGGAGCTCCTACGACCACTGTATTTAGTGCGCATAGCTCATTCCCAAACCAAATTGGAGGTGGGATCATTGTATACAATGACGAC
>JAQCID010000019.1 GCA_027618855.1 Bacteroidota bacterium
CTGCCGAAGCAACAACAGGACCGGCAAGACAACCTCTTCCTGCTTCGTCACAACCGGCCTCGATTCGATTTGGTTTGGCATAAGGAAGCAGCTTCCTCATGCTTCACTTAACATTTCATCTAAGGCATTTGAAAACAGGTGCGCACTCCTCTCCCATGAGAATTCTGCAGCGCGCTTGATTCCTTGTTTAGATTTCTTCTCACGCCAAATCTCGTCTTCATCAAGTCTCAGCAATGCCTCCGCGGCTCCTTTTGCATCTGTCGGACTTACCAACGCCGCCTCTGCACCCCCACATACTTCAGGAATTGAGGTGGTATTGCTTGCAATTACAGGAACACCACACGCCATCGCTTCGACTATAGGGACTCCGAAACCTTCGAAAAAAGGGAGATAAAGAAGCGCATCTGCTCCTGCGACAGCACGTACGAGTTCATCGTCGTTGAGACGCCCTACCCAATGCACGTTTTCCGTATCGAACATCTCGTGCTTCCACATTTCTGCTCCTACAATTACAAGGTCTGAATTGCCTCCCAAACTGCGATAGACTTTGTGCGCATGAAGCATTCCGTGAATGTTCTTTCGCGGATGAATTGAACCTACAAATACATGGTATTTATTCCCCGAAGCAAACTTCCTTCTTGAAGCTTCGCGTTGTTCAGGACCTAAAGGTTTGAAAGAAGCATCAGGTGCGTTAGGGATGATTGAGATGGAATCCGCATCGATATGATAGGTTCGAGCAATATCTCCTCTGCTGAATTCAGAAACAGTGCATAATTTTGACGACTTCCTGGCATATTCAGGGAAACGTGATCTGAAATGTCTTGCAAACCTGGGAGGAAGCCACTCTGGATGATGTTCGAAATTAATATCGTGAATCACATTGAGTTGAGCAACAGAACTTCTCCTTGAAATATATCCATCAGTGGAGACAAAGGCATCCGCGCACCACTGTTTGAGCTTCCAAGTAATGGCATAATCAAACCACAAATCAAACAACCAAGGCCTCCTTGCTGGTGGCAATAAGCATACGGAAGTTGAATTGGGGCCATAGTCAAATTCTACAGGAGGTTTCCTATCAAAAATGAGAAGAAACGTATCATTTGGCCTTGATTGAATGATTCTTTTATAGCACTGATGAGTAAAGCGTCCTGTGCCTTCAAGCTTACCTGGTATTAATAATCTAGCGTTTAACGCAATCCTTGCCATGTTCCAAAGTTAGAAAACAAAGTGTGGCATAATTGCAACAACGATAAAGTTTAGTAGGAAGGGAATAACAAACGTAACTTTGCAACGTTCTATTTTCAAAATAACAGGTATGACATCAATCAACGAAAACCGTGATTCATCGCGTTTAGACTCGACTCATTTGCTTCTATTTGTATACGATCGATTGAGGATTTTTATATTCGTAGGCATACTTGCTGTCATTATTTCGGCCGGAGTTTCATTGTTAATGGATGAAAAATTCGAGTCAAGCGTTATCATGTTTGCGACAACACAAAGTTCGATTGGTGAACAGTTTTTTGAAGAAAGCAAGCAAGGAGATCTATTGGCTTATGGAGAAACGGAGGACGCAGAACGCCTTTTACAACTCTTGAATTCCAATCGTGTTCGATCTCAAATTATCGAAAACCACAACCTGAGTGAACACTACGATATCGACTTAAGTGAAACCGGATCTAGAACACTCCTTCAAAAAGAGTACGACAGCAATGTGGGAGCGGATTTAACCAGGTTTGGTTCTATCAGGATACACGTATTGGATACAGACCCAAATATTGCAAAGGACATTGCAAATGACCTGGTTTACTTGGTCGATAGCCTTGCGAATTCGCTCAGAAATGACAGAGCTCAAAATGCGTTAATATTGGCTGAAAGTTCATACAACAATGCGGTTCTAGAAATTCAAGAAGCAGAAGATGGTCTGGGGAAACTTCACGCCCAAGGCATGTATGATTTCGAAGCACAAGTTGAAGGACTCACAGCAGAATATGGAAGAGCTGTGGCAGATAACAACATGAAAGGCGCAAGAATCATTCAGAACGATTTGGAACGGATTTCGAAGCTGGCAAACAAGTACAACAAGTTGACGAATTTCCTAGAACCGGCCTACGAACAACTCGCCACGCTTAAAAAGAGATACGACCTGATGAAGGTTGACGCCTCGACACAATTGCCATCTAGCTTGGTTGTCGATTATGCCCAAGCAGCAGATAAGAAATCCTATCCAGTAAGATGGTTTATCGTCGTCGTGAGTGCAATATCTTCACTTGCGATGACACTGATCTTGTTACTCATTTTTGACAGCATCAAGGGGGCCGAAATTCGCAATAAGTGAACTCTGGATTGACAGACAGAACTGCCCTGATTGGGGCTTCGATTTTCTCTGCATTGTTAGGCATTGCTGTTTACTTTGACTTTATATGGTTCGCTGTATTGCCCTTCTTGATATTGTTGTCTTGGTGGGGAATGAAACGAATGGATTTATTCATCGGAGCAATCTTAATCTCAGTCCCATTAAGTTTAAATCTACAGGAATTCAGTGACACTGCCCTGGGTTTATATATGCCGACTGAACCCTTGCTGTTTCTGGGATTGTTAATCTTTCTCTTTAGATCCTTAAAAGGATGGCCCGTTGACAAAAGACTCTTTACTCACCCTATATCCATCATCGTTAGTCTGATGATGTTGTGGATGGTAATCACCACTTTGACGAGTTTTGACCCCATCGTATCTCTTAAGTTCACGATATCCAGAGCGTGGTTTGTTGCTGGGTTTTTCTTTTTTCTTGGACATATCATGCTTCACAAACCCGAGTATCGTGAACGCATGGTCATGCTGATGATTTTTCCACTTTGTATCGTGATTGTCTACACACTGATCCGTCACTCTGAATTCGGTTTTGAAAAGCATGCAGGCCACTGGGTAATGAAACCTTTTTTTAAGGACCACACTTCATATGGCGCAGTGATGGCCATGTTTTTACCTCCTGCCATTGCATTGTTGTCGAAACGCAACCGCCCCACATTAACGAAGGTGATGCTGGCCATTGCAACTGGGGTCATCGCGTTGGGGCTCATCTTTTCTTTTACGAGAGCTGCCTGGGTTTCACTTGTTGTCGTTGCTGCGATTTATGCTGCAATGAGATTCGGTTTTAAATTGAAGACGCTTGTAGGTATTGGAGTGATTATGCTCGCATTGGTTTGGACGAGTAAAGATTCAATCATCATAGAATTGCAACGCAACAAACAGGACTCATCAGACAATCTCACGGAACATGTGGAGTCTATATCTAACGTATCAAGCGATGACTCGAACCTTGAAAGGTTAAATAGATGGAGTTGTGCCATCGCCTTATTTAAAGAACGACCGATCACAGGATGGGGACCGGGCACATACCAATTCGTGTACGCTCCGTTTCAAAAATCTGACCTCAAAACGATCATTAGCACAAACAATGCGGATGGCGGAAATGCGCACAGCGAATATCTAGGTCCGCTCGCAGAGCAAGGCGTTCTTGGGGCGCTCTTTATGATTTTATTGATTTGGTGGGCCTCAAAAATTGGGTTTCGCCTTTGGAGAAACATGAAGGATCTCGATGACCGCAATCTAGCTGTCTCAGTTTATCTGGGTCTGATGAGCTACTTTATACATGGCGTGTTAAACAACTATCTAGACACAGACAAAGCAAATGCTCCCTTTTGGGGGTTTTTGGTGCTTTTAGTGGTTCTTGACATCGAACTGAAACAGGGGGGAGATTCCAGATTACTTAAATCTGCAACTCAATAAAGCCGTATCGTCTAAGAGTGGAGTTGCCCCTCGAAACTTTGACAACTCTTTGACCATCTCAACATGCATTTCATCCAAGGATGAGTTCATGTTATCTCTAGCCACTTTTTCCATTCGAGACATCCCAAAGGCAATTTCCTCCGCGTTTTCTTGTTCTACAAGACCATCTGTATAACAGATCAAAGAACTCCCTGGAAGGGCCGTCAATTCACCAGACTCAATGGTAGGAAGACGATCAAACATACCCAAACCTACCGAACCGAGTTCCAAACAAGAGGAGACACCTTTCTCGTCTATCCAAAGAGGAGGATTGTGGCCACAATTAACATACTTAATTAGTTTGGACGAACGGTGGAAGATGGCCGCAAAAAAAGTAATGTATTTTTCTCCTTGCGCACTCTCCATCACCCGCTCATTTAAGATCTTGACTTTCGAAATAAGATCACTGTCATCTCCCTGAAAGATTGCTTTTACATTTGCTTGGAAGTTTGACATAAGAAGCGCTGCACCTATCCCCTTTCCACTTACATCTGCCATACAAATAACAATACACTCCGCTCCCAATTCGAAGCAATCGTAGTAATCACCCCCTATTTGATGGTGGGGTTGATAATAACCGGAAACTTCAATTTGCGCATCTACTGGCCAAGATTTCGGCACGAGCATGGATTGCATCTCACCCGCGAGTTCTAATTCTCGTTTGATTCCTTCTTGCCTTAAATTCTCGTCTACAAGCTCTCTGTTTCTTAACGCCACAACTAAAATATTCGTCAGTGTCTGAAGGAAATTAAGGTGCTTCACTACGGGACTCATCCCCCTGGCGTCTTCTTTCTCGTCACCGGCAAGAACGAAAGCGATTACCTCGTCGTTTTGGGATACAGGAACAACGACATCGAAGGCGTGATTATCTAATCCATCACCTCTGGAAAAAGAAATACCCCCTGAATTTAGCTTTTCAAAAAAATGAGCTGGCTGCGTCTCTGGGACAAACCCTGACACTCCAGTCGAGACAAGTAAACGCCAAAACGACCCACCTAAATCAAGGGCATAAAGGACAATCCTACTTATCCCCAAATATGTTTGAAGAGCGTTGCTATATTGATTAAGAAGCTCTATTTCGGACGATTGAGAGTTAATCGCGCGTGTAACTTCCAAGAGTGCGTTTAGCTTAAACTCTCTGAGTTCTAGCTTTTCAATGAGTCTTGATTCCCGAGATTTTGTCATCTGATTTTTTTAGACGTATTACTTCTTAACTCTCTCAGAATATTCCTTTTTCTTCGTATCCACCTTAATAAAATCTCCTGTATTAATAAAGAGGGGCACTCTTATTTCAACACCTGTATCTACAATTGCGGGCTTCAGTGTGTTGGTGGCCGTATCTCCTTTAATTCCTGGCTCTGTATATGTAATCTCCACCTCAATAAACTGCGGGAGTTCACAAGAAATCACCCGTTCTTCCTCTGCGTAAAAAAGAACAAGACAATGCAGGCCATCTTTCAGAAATTCAGGGGTATTAATAAGATGTTTCTCAATGGATATCTGCTCGTAATTCTCGCAATTCATAAAATGAAAACCCATGTCATCATTATAAAGGTATTGATATTCACGTGTTTCTATCCGCACTGGGTCGATCTTAAAACCTGAATTGAAGGTGTGATCCACGACCCTGCCGGTCTCAATATTCTTTAATTTGGTCCGTACGAATGCGGGACCCTTACCCGGCTTGACATGGAGGAATTCAACAATTTGCCACAATCCATTGTTGTGATTCAAACACATGCCATTTTTAATATCTGAAGTATTTGCCATAGGTCAATTTGAATTCATATGAGTCTGCAAGATACATCTACCGTCACTTGCCTTCAAGTCGTATTGAGATTCGATGTGTTGAAGTTGTGTTTTCCCAAACAGACCAAACCTTTTCAATTGAAAAGACCAACCTATCTGGCAGGATATCAAAGGAAACAATTGCCCGGGATGTTGGATCACCTACTGAAAACAATCTGTATCCTCGTGCTGTAGGAAGCAATTGGAACAATCTGCCTTCCATACCATCAACGCCATTCATTACAGCAACAGTAATTGATCTTCGACTTTTAACATCCACCCTGAATGCTCTGCCAAAACCAGGTAAACTGTCCCACGATTTATACAATTCAGCCGTCAATCTGAAAAGATCCACATCCCACCTCATTCGAGCACCTAATGTAAATTCTCCCTCAATATTACAATCAATGCTTAGTCTAGATAAAACTTTACCTGCATTCACAATCGGATGATTCCAGCTCATTGTAGATCGAAGCGAAGCACCACCATGATTCAATTCAGATTTAACAACAAATCGTTTGTTGTCAGGGCCTATAGAGAACCCGACGATTCCCTCCCATTGATTTACAGCGCTCGCCTTCACGCCCCAATTTGTGCCTGGATGAAGAAGACTCGTCTTGTCGATTGAAGAAAACAGAAAGAAATTTCTACTGGCTGTTAGAACTGCACGATTGTGCATGGTAAAATCACCTCTAAAGATCCCCACCTCCGTTTCAAAACTAAACGCATTTTTTTCCATCCGAAACACAGCCCCAAACAATCCAGTGAAAGTTGACCCCAAGGTTTGGCCTATTTCACCTAAAAAACCAATTTGGAACAGTTTATTCACTCGAAATGCTGAAAACCCAAATCGATTCACACGAATCACTGATCTATTGATTTCATTTTGATCTCGATGGAGGCCTGTATCGAACCACGTAAATTCAGACAAGGAATTCTGAGTAAATGCTCTCTTCTGTGAATCCAATGAGGATGCAAACCACCATAAACCCATGTTTTTCCGAACGGCAACCCCTCGTCTAAAAGGGGAGCCATCTCCTGAATATACGCCATCAAAACCTCTGCTGACCTGACCTAATCTATGGGGAGACCTCATGGATTGAAAGGGGTCATACCTGTTAATTGTTGCGCCTGAACCCCAATGAATGCGATGGTCACCTAAAATCCAGGTGACCCCTTGATTTCCTGTCCCTTGGATGTATCCTCCTACAAAATCTATCCCAACCTCACCTACATCTCGCTCAGCAACGAAGCCCCAATGACCTCCCTTCATACGCGCGACGCAACCCACATTAGAACCCACATATTCTTCCTCATTTGAATCTGCCTGCCCCACAACACTCCATTTTACTTGACTCCGTTGATGCCCGTACGTTTCTCCCGACGCTTCTTCTTTTCCCCAATCACACCATGTTCTCCACTTTGTACTTTTTAATACTCTTTCGGAACATTCTGGTCTTAATCCAGAGATCGCCCAAACCTCTTCAGGCACCACAGGCCAACCATATTTTTCTATATGAACCCTGATTAGTTCAGCATCCGAGACCTCCATCCAACCTTCCTCTATGGCTGGTATGAGTAGCTTATTGATGGCCACAAGAGACTGAGACAACAGGGCATTGTGGAACAATCCACTTACAAAGGACAACAAGAAAATAAATGTCAACTTTTTTCTTACCACGACACCCTCCATTGAGAATTGCCACCAAACGAACCATGTCTGTGACTTAACGATTTCGTGACTGCTCCATGAAGAACGAGAATGCAAGAAATTCTCAAATCTGGTCCCTCTACAATCAAGTGAGCACTTAATTTGTCTAACCTACCGCCCACAAGAAGGTGCCAGTCTCTGCCATATAAACTTGAGTTTAAGCCTAATCCAACTTGAAATCCATGCATGTTTGGTGGGGCAATTAACCCCGACACACTCCAAGGCCATTCTACACCCATCACATCCGGTGAGATCATCAAGGAACACCTTCCAGATGGAAAAGATGTTGTAACGCCTGAACTGGATATCATGCGCCAAGAGCGTTTGTGTAATTCTGGCAAAGCTTCCAATTGCACACCTAAATTCAGCCAAGCATATATTACAATGTTCTCTTCAACAACACCTATCAGTTTCTCATGGCCCCACCAAACCTCACTCCTGTTCCACGCTTCCCATCCACACCAACTCCCCCCTACTCTCGATCCTGGAATTGACTTGATGCTTTTTTCGATATTGAATGAATGAAATTTGGTCCCCCAAATGATTTGTTCTCCACGTATATTCCAATCAAATGTGTCAGACAACACAAAGTCCGTGCGTAAAGATGACTGAAACTCACTTTGGGCGATGAACACCGAAGTCCATAGAAGAGATAGGAAAACGGAATAAACCCGTACAATCACAGCAATATTTGCACCTTGAACTTTCATGTTTGCAAGGTGCGATCTCATGTGAAACACGTGGGAAACAAATAAACAAGTGTTCGCTATAAATTTATTCGTGTTGTTACGTTCCTTGTTCCTATCTTTGATCCCCGATTTGGAATGCGGGTGTGGTGAAATTGGTAGACACGCCAGATTTAGGATCTGGTGCCGCAAGGTGTGTGGGTTCGAGTCCCTCCACCCGCACAATTCCAAACAACGGGTAGATTCTATAATAGAACGCCATGAATATTACCCAGGAACCTATTGATGCGCTTAGAGCGCAAGTAACTGTTAAGTTAGAAAAACAGGATTACGAAGGACGATGTGACAAGATTCTGCAACATCAACGCAAACAGATTGTGATGCCAGGGTTCAGAAAAGGGAAGGTTCCAATGGACATTGTAAAAAAGCAGTATGGCAAAACTGTCTTGGCTGACGAGCTCAATAAACTTTTGAGTGAGAGCCTTCAGAAACACATTTCGGAAAACAAACTGCATGTTTTAGGAAATCCTATACCTTTAGAAGATCAAGATGAAAAAGGGGATTGGGAGAATCCCGACGCGTTTACGTTTACGTATGAATTGGGACTGGCTCCAGTTGTAGAGTTAAAATTCGGATGGAGAGCACGGTTTACAAGACACACCATACCCGTTGACAAGAAAGCCATCGACAATCGTGTACTTGACATGCAACGTCAGCACGGTACGGTCAGCGATGTGGAGACATCTGAGGAAAAGGACATGCTCATTGGAACATTTGTTCAACTTGAAGAAAGTGGAGCACACTTGGAAGGAGGAATTACAAACAAAAGCTCTATTTCAATTGAATTCACTGAGGACAAAGAAACAAAAAACATACTTATAGGCCTGTCTGTAGGTTCTGACATCGTGGTGAACCCTCATAAAGTGAGTAAGAACCATGAGGACCTAGGCAAAATGCTTGGAATTTCACATGAGCAGGTTCACTCTTTGAAGGGTGATTTTAAATTTACTGTTGAAGAGATTAAAAGACTGAATCCCCATGAAGTAGGGCAGTCATTGTTTGACAAAATATATCCACGGGGTGAAGTAAAAGACGAAAAGGATTTCCGATCTCGCATTGAAAAAGATCTTGAAGGTCATTTCGACAGAGATGCTGAATGGGTATTTCGACGCAGATTTATTGTGGACTTGATCGAGTACATGAAGATCCCTCTACCAGAAGTGTTTTTAAAGCGCTGGATTAAGCTGTCTAATAACAAACCCGTAACTGCAGAACAAATCGAAAGCGAATTTGCTGGATATGCTGATTCTTTGAGATGGCAATTGCTCCAACAAACAGTCATGAAGGATCAGGAGATAAAGATTACTGCGGATGAACTGGAGTCTGAGGCACGTAAATTCGTCGGCGCTCAGTATGCTCAATATGGCATGCCTTTGGATGAAGAAGCGATGGACAAAGTGGCGAAAGGCGTTCTTGCAAAAGAAGAGGAGAGAAGAAAAATTGCAGATGTAATTATCGAACGAAAGGTAGTGGATTACCTTAAAACGAAAGTCAGTATTAAGGACAAGTCGGTTTCTTATGAAAAGTTCTCTGAACTTGCCGCAGCGGTAAAATAATTTATGTAGGTATTCAACAATAGATTGCCATATATCGTTTGTGAATATCCGAGGAAAACACGTGTATTAAATCAAGTGTTGAAGACTAAATTGCAGACATATTATCAAGCACCATGAACAATCGTAAAGAATTTTTAAAGTTTGCCGTCAAAGATCAGGGGTTAAGTAGCCACACTGTTGGGGATTTCATATCGTCTGCATACGGCCCTGAGAATATGACCCGTACAGTTATTGAGGAGAGAGCAATGCCCTTTCGTGAAGTTGACGTCTTTTCTCGTTTAATGGCTGACCGAATTATATTTATGGGAACAGGGGTCGATGATTACATCGCCAACATTATTCAAGCTCAACTGTTGTTTCTCGAGTCAACCGACCCTGAAAAAGACATTCAGATTTACATTAACTCTCCAGGAGGAAGTGTATACGCTGGTTTGGGGATATACGATACAATGCAGTACATCCGCCCTGACATCGCAACGATATGCACGGGAATGGCAGCCTCTATGGGAGCTGTACTTCTGTGCGGTGGTGCTGCTGGAAAACGAACGGGACTTAAGCACAGTCGCATCATGATCCACCAACCATTAGGAGGTGCAAGAGGACAAGCATCTGACATTGAAATTACGGCACGTGAAATTCAAAAACTTAAAAAAGAGCTATACGAAATTATCGCGCACCACAGCGGCAAAAAATACGACGAAGTTTGGAAGGACAGTGACAGAGATTACTGGATGACTGCTGAAGAGGCAAAGAATTATGGGATGATTGATGAAGTATTGAGTCGTCAATAAGATCGTTTACGAGAATAATCTGAGACTTAGATGGCAATAGAAAAAGATGATGTTTGTTCCTTTTGCGGAAGGGAAAAAGATGATGTAGAAATTCTTATTGCAGGAATTTCGGGACATATCTGTGATGTTTGTGTGAAGGAAGCCGATACAATTGTAGAGGATGAAAGCGACAGGAATGTTGCCGAAAAACTTGAACTTGAGCTCAAGAAACCCGTCGAGATAAAAGCACATATCGATGACTATGTGATCGGACAGGAAAAGGCAAAAAGAACACTGTCAGTTGCAGTATACAATCATTACAAACGCCTTCTCAATCCTCCGACAGATGATTGCGAAGTTGAACTTGACAAGTCAAATGTGATTTTAGTCGGTGAAACGGGTACAGGCAAAACGCTGCTGGCAAAGACGATCGCAAGGATGCTAGACGTTCCATTTTGCATCGCAGATGCTACTGTTTTGACTGAAGCGGGCTATGTCGGAGAAGATGTTGAAAGTGTGCTTTCTAGACTTTTGCAAACCGCAGACTTTGATGTTGAAGCCGCTGAGAGGGGGATCGTATTCATCGATGAGATTGATAAAATTGCGCGGAAGAGTGACAATGCATCTATCACGAGAGATGTAAGTGGAGAGGGCGTCCAACAAGCATTACTTAAACTGCTTGAAGGAACAGATGTGCATGTCCCCCCGCAAGGAGGTCGAAAGCACCCAGAACAAAAACTTATTACTGTAAATACGCAGAACATTCTCTTTATTTGTGGAGGCGCCTTTTCTGG
>JAQCID010000020.1 GCA_027618855.1 Bacteroidota bacterium
GGCAGATCTCGCTGCGATTTCGATGGAGGAGCCTCCGAGCCGTTTTATTGTAGAGCCGATGATCATTGTGAATTCACCATCGTATGATTTTGCACCAGTTTATGCTTCTAAGAAATCGGATGTTCTTGTGTTTGCATCTTCAAGGTTGGGTTCTACAGGATCAGGTGAGGATCCTATTACTGGAGAAAGATATATGGATTTGTTCACGACAACTCAAGATAAGAAAGGAGATTGGAAAACACCGGAACCTCTTACGAATCTCTGTTCAGATGACAACGAAGGTTCCGCTTCTTTTGACACGAAGTTCAAGACCATATACTTCACAAGATGTGTTGATCAGGATGGTTCAAATCTAGCTTGTGACATTTATTATGCTCCTGTTATGGGGAATAATTTCGGTGCTCCTCAACCGATCTTTCTTGTTGATAGAAAACAGAATGACTCAACCCAAATAGGTCATCCAGCATTGTCTTTAGATGACAACTATATGGTTTTTGCTTCTGATCTCCCGGGTGGCTTTGGCGGGAAAGATCTTTGGTTTGCTGCTCACAATGATGACAATGACACATGGGGCTTGCCTCAGAATCTCGGTTCATCTATCAATACAGCTGGTGACGAAATGTTTCCGTCTTTTAGAGCAAATGGTGCATTGTATTTCTCATCGAATGGCCATGGTGGTTTAGGCGGGTTTGATTTGTGTTTTGCCAACAAACGCGAGGGAGTCATGGCTTTCTCTGATGTTGAAACGTTGCCTTATCCACTGAATTCGGCAAACGATGAGCTTGGTATTGTTTTTAAAGGCCAAACCAACACGGGTATTTTATCATCCAATCGCAATGGTGGCAAAGGGCAGGATGATCTTTATGAATTCAAACTCCCACCGATGGAGTTTTGTTATAGAGCGTATGTATATGACTACGATACTGGAATGCCGGTGAGTGGAGCTTCTATTACATTGGAAAGTTCTGAAGGAAAGATTTCCTCTGAAACGTCGAATGATGACGGTTCACTGGAGCTTTGTGACGGCGAAATCGAAGAGGGTGTATCTTATGATGTTAATGTTAAAAACGAAGGTTTTATAGGGACTGGAGATAGATTCTCAAGTATCGGACTTACCGAGTCAACCACTTTTGCTCGAGAATACTTTTTAAAAGAAATTGTATTGGAGAAAGAGTACGACATGCCTCTCGTTCTGTATCCAAGTGGAAGTGCTGATTTATTAATCAATGACGAAGTCAATTCTGCGGATTCACTTGAGTTTCTTTTAGATCTTCTCGTGCGTAATGAGAATTTAGTCATACAACTGGAAGCGCACACGGACAGTCGTGGCACTCCATCTTCAAACAAGACACTCAGCCAAAAACGTGCTGAGACTTGTGTTAACTTCTTGCTGGATAAAGGGATCTCTGCTGACAGACTCGTGCCTTTTGGACACGGAGAAGAAATGCTCATCTTTACGGACGCTCAGATTGCCAAACTTCCTGAGTCTGAAAGAGAAGGTGCACACCAAGTAAATAGACGTACAGTATTTAGAATCATACGTTTTGATTACGTTCCAACTGAGGAGTAATGAATAAACTTTACAATTGACAGAAGCAAGTAGGTACGCAGCACGCGGAGTAAGTGCAGGGAAAGAGGATGTTCATGCAGCAATTAAAAATGTGGATAAGGGATTGTTCCCTCAAGCGTTTTGTAAAATAATTCCTGACTATTTAACGGGCAGTCTCGAGCATTGCGTCATCATGCATGCAGATGGGGCGGGGACCAAATCTGCTTTGGCCTACATGTACTGGAAGGAAACAGGAGATCTCTCTGTGTGGAAAGGGATTGCACAAGACGCTTTAATTATGAATGTTGATGACTTGATATGCGTAGGGGCTACGGGTCCGATGCTCTTGTCTTCAACCATAGGAAGAAACAAACATCTCATTCCAGGAGAAGTGATCTCAGCGATCATTCAAGGCACAGAAGAGCTGCTTGTTGATCTCAGAAAAGAAGGGGTTGATATCATCTCAACTGGCGGAGAAACTGCGGATGTGGGAGATTTGGTCCGAACGATTATTGTGGACTCTACTGTGGTTGCAAGAATGAGAAGAGATCAGGTGATTGACAACGCAAACATCGTTCCTGGAGATGTCGTAGTAGGACTCTCAAGTTCAGGTCAGGCATCCTACGAAACCCAATTCAATGGTGGTATGGGGAGCAATGGTCTTACATCTGCACGTCACGATCTTTTTGACAAAACTTTGTCAGAACGTTTCCCTGAGAGCTATGATCCTGGGACTGATTCAAAATACATATATACGGGAGATTGCGGTCTTACAGATCGCATTGAAGGTGTTCCTCTTGATGCTGGAAAGTTGGTGCTTTCTCCGACACGCACTTACGCTCCGATTGTGAAAGATTTTTTGAAGGATTGGCGTGACAGTGTTCACGGCATGGTTCATTGTTCGGGAGGAGCACAAACAAAAGTGCTTCACTTTATAAATAATGTCCACGTCATCAAGGACAACCTGTTTCCTACTCCGGTTTTATTCAAAAAAATACAATCGGCCTCAGGAACGTCTTGGGAAGAGATGTACAAAGTCTTCAATATGGGGCACAGGCTCGAAGTTTACACTTCTGAAGAGGCTGCCAAGGCATTGATTTCTATCGCTGCAGATCGTGGAGTCGACGCCAAAATCATAGGTCGTTGTGAAGCATGTTCTCATGGCAGTGTAACGGTGTCTGGAGAACATGGTGCATTTAATTATTCTAATTAATCATGTTAGATTTACTCGCAAAACTGGAGGCGATTAGCGACAGATATCGCGAGGTCGAGAAATCAATCGGTGACCCTGATTTAATCGCCAACAACAATGCGTACCGAGATGCGATGCGTGAGTATAAAAGGTTGGAGCCCATTGCTGAGCATACAAAGTTGTTTCGGACAGTTTGGGATGACCTCGCTCAAGCAAAAGAATGGGCGAAATCAGATGATGCAGATTACCGTGAAATGGGGAGTGAAGAGATTTCTCCATTACAAGAAAAACTCGAAGGAATTGTATTGACTGCAAGAGAGATGCTTCTTCCAAGGGACGAAGCCGATGATCGAGATGTGGTTCTAGAAGTCAGAGCTGGCACAGGGGGTGATGAAGCGGCAATTTTTGCGGGTGAGCTGGTCAGGATGTATTTGCGCCATGTAGAATCTAAGGGGTGGAAACATACTTTTGTTTCATCTTCTGAAGGAACTGTGGGTGGATTTAAGGAGGCGGTCATCAATCTAAGTGGCGATGGCGTTTATGGATGGTTGAAATTTGAAAGTGGCGTCCATAGAGTCCAAAGAGTCCCTGCAACAGAATCACAAGGAAGGGTACATACTTCAGCTGCAACTGTCGCCATTCTTCCTGTCGCTGAAGAAGTTGATGTGGAATTGAAAGCATCTGATTTGAGACGAGATACATATAGAGCGAGTGGGGCAGGAGGTCAGCACGTCAATAAAACTGAAAGTGCTGTGCGTTTAACCCACATCCCTACGGGGCTCGTTGTTGAGTGTCAAGATGGGCGTTCTCAACATAAGAATCTAGAGCACGCAATGCAGGTGATGAGGACACGTCTTTTTGAAAAAGAGCGTCAGAAACTGGAAGACGAACGCTCTGAAAACAGAAAGGTTCTTGTGTCTTCAGGAGATCGTAGCGCAAAGATCAGGACCTATAATTTCCCTCAAGGTAGAGTCACGGATCATCGGATTGGATTTACTTCTCATGCTCTCCCAGCTATTTTAGCGGGTGACTTGACGGAAGTCATTGAAGCGTTGCATCTTGTAGAAAAAGCAGAACTCTTAAAGAATTTATAAAGACGTAAAACAACCAAGTTTTGGCACGGATAAGAACACTAAACAATCGCACTGAACTCTACGAAGCGATACTTGCGAAAAAATCTTACCTATGTGTAGGTCTTGATCCCGACCCCAATCTTATTCCAGCTTGCTTTGGCTCAGGAGTTGATGCTGTTGAAGCTTTCTGTATGTCGATCGTTGACTGCACGCATCATGTCGCTGTTGCTTATAAGCCAAACCTTGCTTTTTTCGAACCCTACGGTGCTGAAGGCTTTTTTGCGCTTGAGAGAATTATTCAAGCGATACCTGGTAACTGTCTGGTGATCGCGGATGCCAAGCGTGGTGACATCGGCAACACCTCTCGCAAGTACGCTACTGCCATGTTTGACACCCTGGGGGCCGATGCAGTGACTGTCGCGCCCTATATGGGTGAGGACTCTGTGAGACCGTTCACTGACCGAAAAGATCGATGGACCATTCTCCTTGCCCTCACATCCAATCCTGGTGCTGACGATTTCGAGTTCCATGGTTCACCTCCATTGTTTGAGAAAGTACTGACCAAAGCATCCGATTGGGGTACGCCTGACAACCTGATGTTTGTTGTAGGAGCGACAAGGCCAGAAGTTTTGTCCCGTGTAAGAGCGCTCGTTCCAGATTCATTTCTTCTTGTACCTGGAGTCGGTGCGCAGGGAGGCGATATCAATGCTGTGGCTTCTGCGGGTCTCAACGCTCAATGTGGCCTCCTGGTGAACTCTTCACGTGGCATATTGTATGCATCGAAGTCTCCCAAGACCAGGTCAGACTCTTCAAGCGCATCGCGAATTGAAGCAGAAAAACTTGCTTCCAAGATGGCCGTCACTCTGGGATTGTAAATCAAATCACTCCGTGTGCAAAACCTCTGCAAAAAGCTTAGGCAGATTAAAGTGGAATACGTAGTTTAGGGCGTGCTTTTTAAATTCAAAACTTTCAAGAGACTTTACCTTGCCTTAAGCGCGGTAACCATCGTAGTCTTGCTAGGCAGTTTGGGCTATGTGTATATCGTGGGTGGCTACACCTGGCTTGAGGCCTTTTACATGACGGTTATTACAATCTCTACTGTTGGTTTTCGAGAAGTACATGAACTAACTCCTGGAGGGATGCTTTTCACTTCCTTCCTGATTGTTTCAAGTATTAGTACTTTTGCCTATTCAATTTCTGCGCTAACTACGTATTTTGTCGATGGGGAATATCGTAACACATTTAAAGTTGCTAGATTGAAGAAAGATATGGATAAATTAGAAAACCACGTGATTGTATGTGGTTACGGTAGAGTTGGAGAAATGGCCGTTTCAGAAATCCAGGATCACGACACAACTGTTGTCGTCATTGAAAAGGATGAGGCCCGTTCTGAGGCCTTGCGCACAGAAGGATTTCTGGTTATTTCGGGTGATGCAACGAGAGACGAAAATCTCAAAAAAGCGGGCATTATGAATGCAAAGGCATTGATTGCGACGATGCCAGTTGACGCTCACAATCTTTATGTCATCCTGTCTGCTAGAGAGTTAAATAACAAACTGCTTTTAATTAGCCGAGCTTCTCAAATGAATTCAGTGCACAAGCTTAAAGTGGCCGGTGCAAACAATGTCATCATGCCAGACAAAGTCGGTGGCGCCCATATGGCTTCTCTTGTTGCGATGCCTGACGTTGTTGAGTTTTTAGACCACATCAGTATTCAGGGAAGTGATTCGATCAATCTCGAAGAGATCTCGATGGATCAATTGCCTGCAGAAATGAATTCATCCACATTGGGCGATATTCTTGAGCATGACAGATTAGGGATTAACATCGTGGACCTGAAGAGGTCTAACGGTGAATATGAAATTAATCCAGGCCCCTCCACTGTGCTCGATGGTTCTTGTAAGCTATTTGTACTCGGTACTGCTGAGCAAATCAGATCATTTAACAGTATACTTAGATACTCACATCCTTATCCTTGATACACTTCAAAGCCTTAACTTTCTTACAATTAAAACCTTTATTCTAAAAGTATGTCTTTATTAAAAAACGTATTCCTAGTCCTGATTGGATTAATATCACCTGTTGTCTCAATCGCTCAAAGTGGATCCATAGATAGTGTCATTGATCAATACATGGGCCCAATTACTCAGACTGTTGAGGACGTGATTTTTTTCACAATCCCTGTGGGCTTTGGAATTCAAGTTCCCTTTGTCTTGATTTGGTTGTTATTCGGCGCAATTTTCTTCACCTTTTATTTTAATTTCATTTCCATTAGTGGCTTTAAGCATGCACTAGATGTCGTCAGAGGAAAATTTAACAATCCCAATAAAAATGAAAAGGGAGAAGTAAGTCACTTTCAGGCTTTGACGGCGGCACTTTCCGGAACAGTGGGGGTCGGGAATATTGCGGGCGTTGCCATTGCGGTTTCTATAGGTGGACCCGGAGCCACATTCTGGATGATTGTCGCTGGTTTGTTAGGGATGAGTGCGAAGTTTATTGAGTGTACACTGGGAACAAAGTATCGGATTGAAAATGCAGATGGTTCTGTTTCAGGTGTGCCTGGTTATTATTTGAGCAGGGGGCTTGCAAAAAAAGGAAAGGGCTTCGGACAGCTTGGCAAAGTGCTTGCGATCATGTTTTCTGTCGCTTGTATTGGTGGTTCTCTGGGTGGGGGGAACATGGTCCAAATCAATCAGGCCACCAAACAACTTATTCATGCCACGGGTGGCGTGGATTCTTTTTTTCATGGTCAATCTTGGATTTTCGGAACATTAATGGCTGTTCTTGTCGGCGTAATTATCATTGGCGGGATTAAGAGTATTGCAAAGGTGACTGACAAAGTCGTCCCTTTGATGGTCGGAGTCTATGTGTTGAGTGCGTTGGTTGTCTTAGGGGTGAACTTCACACACATTCCAAGTGCTTTTGGACAGATTCTTAGTGGTGCATTTAGCTCAACAGCGATGTATGGAGGTATTATTGGCGTCATGATTCAAGGTTTCAAACGTGCTGCATTCTCTAACGAGGCAGGTATAGGTTCTGCATCTATTGCACATTCAGCAGCGAAAACCGAGGAGCCTGTTTCTGAAGGCATGGTGAGTCTTTTGGAACCCTTTATTGACACGGTTGTCATCTGTACAATGACAGCGCTTGTCATTGTAATTTCAGGCTATGGAGGAGACGGAGCAGCTCATGCACTTGCACTTGCGAAATCTCCTGACTTTCCTGCGATTGAGTTAACATCTGCAGCATTCAGCCAGACAATCTCTTGGTTCCCGATCGTGCTGTCTGTATCCGTCATCCTGTTCGCTCTTTCGACGATGTTAAGTTGGAGTTATTATGGACTTAAATCGTGGACCTATATCTTCGGAGAATCCCAAGTTGCAGACATTAGCTACAAGGTGTTATTCTGTGCTTTTGTCATCATCGGTTCTGCAATCTCTGCACAAAGTGTTTTCGGATTCGGAGATGCCATGATTTTTGCCATGTGTTTTCCTAACGTCTTAGGTCTATTTCTCCTTGCCCCAGAGGTGAAGTCAGATCTGAAAGACTATTTAAAACGCGTGAAGTCTGGTGAAATCGTTCAATATAAAAAATAACACAGATTCGTTATCTCGCCGAGACGATGCCTTTCATTTAACCTCTATAATCATTGTTATCTTATTGTCCTTGCTTGCATGGGGAGTAGAATCGATGAGATCTCCATCACCGAGAGTTGATGTTTCAGAATTCCTTGAGTTGCTGAACACATGGCCTGTCGGAGATCGTTTGAATGCCTCCTCACCGTCATTGTCAAACGAGACAAATGACAATGTCTCAAGCAATCCTTCGTACTCTAGACCGTACTCCAGAACGTATTCTAGACAGAAGCGATCCTACAATTCAAATGCCCTCTATGCGCCAGTGGCTACTCCTGAGCCTCTTTCTATCAATATTAATGACATAGACAGTGTCTCATTAGAACGTTTGCCTGTATTTGGTCCTGTCCTCTCCGGGCGAACCGTAAAATACCGGGAATTGCTTGGCGGTTTCGTTGATGTACGTCAGCTTCAGGAGGTGTATGGATTCAATGATGAATCTTTTAATGATGTAGCAGGTTGGTTTAAAGTAGATTCTGAAAACGTGGTTCAGATTTGTATTGATACGGCCTCCTGGTCACAAATGCGCAAACATCCATACATAGGTTTTGAAGGAGCGCGAATGATTGAGAGATATAGAAGGCATCACGAAATTAACAAGCTTGATGACCTTCGGAAAATGCCATTGATGAATGACAGTACGTGGAAGGTTTGGTCCCCATATATCAAGGTTGGTACAATAAATGATCATTTGTAACTAAACATAGACTTATCTAACGACCTTTGCAAAATGAACTTTGAACTGACAGACGATCAAGTTATGATTAAGGAAACGGTGAGTGAATTTGCACATCGTAGAATTTTACCAAATCGGATGATTTGGGACGAAGCACAGATATTTCCCGTTGATGTTTTTCGAGAAATGGGTGAGATAGGTCTCATGGGAATGCTTGTGCCTGAAGAATATGGTGGAGCGGGATTGGGATATATTGAGTATAAGATTGCACTCGAAGAAATTTCTCGTGTGTGTGGATCGGTGGGTCTGAGTATGGCTGCGCACAATAGTTTATGTACAGGTCACATACTTCAGTTTGGTACGGAAGAACAGAAAAAGAAATACTTGCCCAAGCTTGCTTCAGCAGAATGGATTGGGGCGTGGGGGCTGACAGAAGCAAATACAGGGTCAGACGCGTTAAGAATGCAATGCGTTGCAAAGAAGGAAGGCGAGTACTGGGTGATTAATGGGACAAAGAATTTCATCACTCACGGTACCAGTGGCGATGTCGCTGTTGTGTTGGTACGTACTGGAGATCTTTTGGACAGTCACGGGATAACGACGTTTATAGTGGAACGATCGACTCCAGGGTTTTCTGGAGGCAAAAAAGAAAACAAACTGGGGATGCGATGTAGTGAAACTTCTGAAATGGTTTTCGACAACTGCAGAGTTCATGAATCTCAAATACTTGGAGAAGTTGGAGAAGGGTTTATACAGGCGATGAAAGTGCTTGATGGTGGACGGATAAGTATTGGAGCGATGAGTTTAGGAATTGCTCAAGGTGCCTACGACACCGCGTTGTCATATTCAAAAGAAAGAAAACAATTTGGTCAAGCGATCTCTAGGTTTCAAGCGATCGCATTCAAATTAGCAGATATGGCCGTGGCTATTGAGATCTCTGACTTGCTACTGTTGAAGGCTTGTACACTGAAGAACGCTGGTAAGCCGTGTACTTTGGCAAGCGCCATGGCAAAGTATGAGTCAAGCGAAGTCGCGGTAAAGGTCTCTACAGAGGCGGTGCAGATCCTTGGTGGTTACGGTTATACCAAAGATTTTCCGGCTGAAAAATACTACAGAGATTCTAAGCTGTGTACCATAGGAGAGGGGACTTCTGAAATTCAAAAATTAGTAATTGCACGAGAATTGGTTCGGTAATTAGTTTAATCTATCTTTGCACCTCAATTTTTTGATTATGCTCAGCATCCCAGTAAAAGAAAACGACAACATTGAACGTTGTTTAAAGCGCTTTAAGAAGAAATTCGATCGCACAAAAAAGATGAAGGAACTTAGAACTCGTCGTGAGTTTGTGAAGCCAAGTCTTTTAAACCGCGAGGCTCGAAAGAAAGCAGTCTATAAAAATCTGAAGTCTTTCAAAGAAGATTAGATGAATTTACACACTGTCTCAGTGTGTAATAAGTATATTATCGACGAATCACTTGTTTTTGTCGATAAAAATAGCGAGATTGCAACAACTTCTCGCTATTTTTATGTTCAGACATTTCCGCCTTGAAACAAACCACAACTACATTAACTGATTTTCTTGACTTTCTTCAAAAGGAAAAGCGAGGGTCCGAACATACGCTGAGATGTTATCGTTCTGATCTAAATCAGATTATAAGGTACATGACTGATCATTATGACGAGGATGACTTGTGTAATATCAAAGGTGATTGGGTGAGGTCTTGGGTTGTCGAGATGATGAAACAAGGGAAAGCTCCACGGACCATTCACAGAAAAGTTTCTGCTTACAGGACATTTTCTAAATATGCCAGACGGAAAGGTATTATGGATTCTAATCCTGTCGAATCGGTGATTCTTCCCAAATTGCAATCACGTCTTCCAGAAGTAGTTCCTGAATATGCAATGAGAGATCTCTTTAATGAAGATCTCTTTCCTGACGACTGGAAAGGAAGAAGGGATCGATCGATGATGGCGCTCCTTTATGAAACAGGTATTAGATTAAGTGAGTTGATAGGTTTGAAAGTTTCTGATGTAGATGGAGGTAGAAAGACATTGAAGGTTCTTGGAAAAGGATCAAAAGAGAGGCTTCTTCCCCTGATGCCACATACTTTAGAAAGTATTATGATGCACGTAATGGATAGACCTGTTGGTGGTGATGAGCTATTTGTTACGGATGCCGGTAAATCTCTTTACCCATCATTTGTTTATCGTCGTGTAAATTATTACCTTGGTGAAGTGAGTACGTTACAGAAATGTAGTCCTCACGTTTTACGACACACCTTTGCTACTCATTTATTGAATCGCGGTGCAGAACTTGCAGCTGTTAAGGAACTACTAGGTCATGCTAGTCTTGCTTCAACTCAAATTTACACGCATCACACGACAGCAAAGTTGAAGGAGTTTCACCGTGCGAGCCCTTTGGACAAACGTCCAAATTAATGCACCTAACAACATACGAACACCATGCAGGTGCAAATAAATTCCATTCACTTTGACGCTGATAAGGCGTTATTAGCTTTTATTGAAGCAAAAATTCAAAAGCTTACAACTTTTAACGACTCCATTATTTCTGGCGAAGCTTTTTTACGCATTGAGAAGAGCAATGACAGAGAGAATAAGCTTGTTGAGATTAAACTTCATTTGCCAGGAAAAGAGCTTTTCGCAAAGCGCAACTCCACAACTTTTGAGGGTGCAACTGATGAAGTAACAGAGGCACTAAGAAGACAGATATTAAAGCAACATGATTGAGTGATTTTTTAAGAAATTATATTGATATAATTTTAGGTACAACTATTGCTTGTTTGGACCAAATTATATCGTACATTTGCCCTCCTGAAATTCAGGGGGGTTTTTTTGTGTTTTGTTCTTTGCTTTATTGCCGGTGTAGCTCAGTGGCCAGAGCAGTTGATTTGTAATCAGCTGGCCGGGGGTTCGAATCCCTCCACCGGCTCACCGATAAAACATCCTGTACATTCTACATGTTGCAGAATGTTTTGGGGGTACGCCGGAGTTGGAGAGCCGGGGCAGACTGTAACTCTGTTGTCTTAGACTGA
>JAQCID010000021.1 GCA_027618855.1 Bacteroidota bacterium
GATTTCTAGCACTGCCGGGATTTCTCCATTTACAAGGATGATGTCTACGCGAACCATCCATTTGCACTTTAAAATTTCAGTGGCTTTCACGACAGTTTCTTGTATCATCGCTGTAGATTCTAATGAAATTTTCGCAGGTGTAATTTCTAGAGTTTCTCCTCCATACTTCGCCTCATAGTCAAAAAACGCATTCTCAGTAATTATTTCTGTGACAGGCAAAACGATGGGAATCCCTTTCTCATCAGGAACTACGCCTACAGAGAATTCTCGCCCCTCTAGAAGGGATTCTATCAATACAGAGGGGCATTCTGTTTCAAATGCGAATTCAATGGCTTCCCTAAGATGCGTTGTGTTTTCTACCCGAGTGACTCCAATGCTGGACCCGCCTTTGTTTGGTTTGACAAAACAGGGAATCTTTACAAATTGTGCGACTTCACTCATTCGCGATTCGGAAAGAACTTCTTCTCGCTTAATTTCGATTGAATCAGCGACAAGGATCCCTTCTGCTCTAAGCTTGTTGTTTGCTTTGAATTTGTTAAAAGTCAAGCCGACAGAATCCGAGGATCCAGTACTGAAGGGGATTTCAAGGGTTTCAAAATATTTTTGGAGGATTCCATCTTCACCTGGGGTTCCATGAACCATAATGAAAACCGCATCAAATTTGTTGTGAATACCTTCTGAATCTTTCCAAGTAAACGAGTCTCGATCAATGTCAGCTCTGGTGTTTTTATCCAATTCTACCCACCAAAGCTCTCTGTCTATTCTTACTGTATAGGGTGTGTATTTTGAACGATCAATATTTTGAACGATGGTATACGCACTCTTGATAGAGATTGCCGCTTCTCCTGAATAACCTCCTGCTAGAACGGCTATCTTGGGTAATCCATTGTTATTCATGCCTTTCTTATTTTCAGGAAAGTTACCTTTCTTGCGTTCCCGTTACACAGAGAATTTCAAGAAGTTTTAACACCTTTTTATGAACCTCTTCATGATTACTTCCAGTCACAGTTACGTGACCCATTTTGCGAAAGGGTTTGACTTGTGATTTTCCGTAAAGATGTGGATGAACACCGGGCATTTCAATGGCCTCGTGGAGTCTTTCATACACAGGTGCCCCTTCGGCGTCAGCTGACCCCAAAAGATTGATCATTCCAGAGGCATTGTGTAATTTTGATACATCACCTAAAGGCAAACCGGCTACAACCCTAAGATGTTGCGCAAATTGGGAGGTTCGATTCGATTCTATTGTATGATGACCACTGTTGTGCGTGCGTGGAGCAATTTCGTTTACATAAAGATCGCCTGCTTTACTCAAGAACAGCTCCACCGCCATTAATCCTTCAAAGTCCATAGCCTCGACGACATTTAGTGCGAGATTTTTTGCTTTCTCGGTGAGCGAATCGTCAATTTGTGCGGGCGCAAATAATGAGGAAACAAGGTTTGCGTTCGGGTCGAATATTGATTCAACGATGGGATATATTGCTGTAGCCCCAGATGCGTTTCTGGCAACAATGACCCCAAGCTCTTTGTCAATATCGATGGCTTGCTCAAGCACACTGGCTTCCGTAAACCCTTTTCGAACGATGTCTGATTCGCTTTTCAATATTTGTACCCCTTTGCCGTCGTACCCTCCAACTCTTAGCTTCTGTACGACAGGGAATCCCATTTCAGTGAGATTTCCACCCTCATCAATGAGCGTAAACTCGGCAGTAGGGATCTTGTGTTTGGCAAAAAACTGTTTCTGCAACCCCTTGTCTTGAATAAGAGCGATATGGTTTGGTCTAGGAATAACTCTTACTCCAGACGCTTCCAACCGACGCAATCCTTCAACGCTCACATGTTCAATTTCGATTGTAATGACATCGAGATCTTTCCCAAAGTCATACACAGAATCAGCATCATTTAAATCTCCTTGAACGAATCGGTGGGTTAAGCTTCTACAAGGTGCCTCATTAGAAGGGTCCATCACTTCCACGCGCATATCCAAGTCTATGGCTGATTGAATCATCATGCGCCCCAATTGGCCTCCGCCAAGGACGCCAATCCTCAAAGAAGGGCCCGTATTTAAACTTGTTAAATCTTTTCTTAACATACCGCAAAGATATCGGATAGATTTCCGACTTTCGTGGAATGGAAAAACTTGATTCAATTATTTATTTTGGGAATTCCCTTACAGCATGGCTTATTGCACTCGCATATATTGTGGGAAGCATCATTGTAGCTCGAATAGTTTACGCTATTTTTTCAAAAGTTGTGAAAAAATACACGGCTTCTACTGTAAATGATCTTGATGACAAGATTGCAGATCAAATAGAAGAACCCATTTCCCTTGCCTTTGTTTTGTTTGGTTTTTGGCTTGCTTATTCACATCTTGTTTTTGATGAAAGCGGCGAGACAATAGGCCAGATATTTCAAATTGCCTTTGTTTTAGATTTAACATGGCTTGTTTCTAGGGTATTGGATGCTATAGTTGAGAGTCTGCTTTCAAGGTCTGCAGCTCTTTCGAAATCGTCTATGATCAATCAGATTGGACCTGTTTTAAGAAAAACCATCAGGTCTGTCGTGTGGATTTTAGGTGTCATAACGGCGATGAATAACGCTGGATTTGATGTCGGAGCGTTGCTTGCAGGTGTAGGGATAGGAGGTCTTGCGATGGCGATGGCTGCAAAGGATTTCGTTGCAAACATCTTCGGAGGGATTACGGTTTTTGTGGACAAGCCATTTAAAGTAGGTGATAGAATTGTGGTAGATGGTATTGATGGCACGGTCCAGGAGATCGGAATACGCTCGTCACGACTTATTACGCTTCAAGGCCGAGTGGTAACTATTCCCAACAACAGTTTCACGAATTCACCAGTAGAAAACATTACTGCAGAACCTTCAAGAAAGGTGTCTGTTACGCTAGGACTTACCTATGATACACCTCCAGAGAAAGTTCAATTGGCGGTTGCTATTTTAAAAGAGATTGTGGGCAACCATTCCGATACAGAGAATGATTTTACAGTATGGTTTAGTTCCTTTGGAGATTTCAGTTTAAACGTGAGTTGCACCTATTATGTCAACAAAACAGGACATTGGGCTAACACGCCAGGGGAGATCAACCTCAGTATACTTGAGAAATTTAATGCTGAGAAATTAGACTTTGCTTTCCCTACTCAAACCATTATTACGCCATCCTAATGAACCATTATGATGTGCCTATCCCGCCCTCAGATGTAAGGTATTGGGTGATGATTGTTGGGGCTGTTGTCGGCGGTTTTCTCTTTGTAAAATATTTTGATCATTTATCTAAAGAGAAGAGAGAGCCCTATCTCAAGCGACTTGGTTTCGTGCTTATTCTGACATCAAGTTTCCTCCCTATTTATACCATTCTCATCCCTGAACATCTCTTTTCTTTTCATCGATCTTTGCCTCTTCATTTTTGTTCATTGAACATCTGGCTTATTGGTTTTAATTGTTTCCTTAAGTCAAGGAAGCTGTTCGTTTATACGTTTTTTATGGGACTTATTGGTGGCTTTTATTCTGTTTTGACTCCTTTACTTACTGTCGGAGATGCTCCCTTGGTGCTCGTACATTACATCATTGTTCATACGGCATTATTTACGGTTCCGATTGTAATGATCCGATTGTACGGGATGCGATTGAAGTATTATGACTGGATTCGAGGATATTTATTCGCAGCGGCCATTTCTACATTGATGGTGCTCATAAATAGCTGTTTAAATTTATATGTTGAAAATACGGATGGTGCGAGCGCAAATTATATGTTTGTAACGGTTGCGCCTGCAGTAAGTAACCCTTTTTTATTTGATGGCTTGCAATGGCCTCTTTATTTAATTCCTATTCATTTGGGCCTTTTCTTCCACATTCTCATCATTAATATGATATACAGGAAAAGAGAGCAAAATCCTATCGTTTCAGAACCACGACTTTGGCAATAAACATGTTTATTTCTCAAGAGTTGTTCACGTGCTGTCAACGATTTGATTTCTTAAGGCCTACATAATTTATCTTCGACGCATGAAGGCATACTTAAATTTGCTTGAACATCTATTGGAAAATGGTGTTAAGCGTGAAGACAGAACAGGTACGGGTACTTTAGGGTGCTTCGGTTATCAAATGCGATTCGATTTATCGGAGGGTTTTCCTGTGACTACAACGAAGAAGCTTCATCTCAGAAGCATTATTCACGAGCTTCTTTGGTTTATACAAGGGGACACGAACATCAAGTACCTCAAAGACAATGGCGTGAGGATATGGGATGATTGGGCAGATGAGAATGGTGATTTGGGACCCGTATATGGTTATCAATGGCGGTCTTGGCCCAATCCCGATGGCTCTTCAACAGACCAAATATTAAAGGTCATAGACTCCATCAAAAACAACCCTTATTCTCGCAGACACGTGGTGAGCGCATGGAACCCGAGTTTCATAGACGATATGGCTCTTCCGCCCTGTCACTGTTTGTTTCAATTTCACGTGAGCGAGGGTAGGCTTAACTGCCAGTTGTATCAACGTTCTGCCGATACTTTTTTAGGGGTGCCATTTAATATTGCTTCTTATTCGCTCTTGACGATGATGATGGCTCAGGTTTGTGATTTAGAACCCGGAGAGTTCGTTCATACTTTCGGTGACGTTCATTTGTATTCGAATCACGTAGAGCAGGCACGTGAACAGCTTTCTAGAACGCCGGGTACGCTTCCGAAAATGATCTTAAACCCAGATGTGAAGCGTTTATTCGATTTTACACATGAGGATTTCACTTTGGTAGATTATACGCCTCAAGCCCATATTAAAGCCCCCATTGCAGTATGACGCTTCGTAACAACATGCGGATTAGTCTCATTGCAGCTGTTGCTGACAATGGAGTCATAGGGAGAGACAATGATTTGGCGTGGTCTTTACCTGATGACATGGCATTTTTCAAAGCGATTACGCGTGGCCGCCATGTTGTTATGGGCAGGCGCAATTATGAGAGTATTCCCCATAAATATCGACCTCTTCCTGGCCGACCAAACATTGTTTTGAGCCACAATCCTGAATATGATGCTTCCCCGGCACACCTTGTAACATCACTTGATGATGCATTAGACATTGCCGAAAAAGCGCAAGAGTCGGAGTGTTTTGTAATAGGGGGTGGTCAAGTCTATACCATGGCTTTAGATGCAGGTGTGATTGATACAATGTATCTCACACACGTTCATGGGGCTCCGAAAGGGGATGCATTTTTCCCTAAATTTGATTCACAAGAATGGACGATGCAAGTCATAGATAATCATCCCGAAGATGAACGACATGAATTTTCGTTTACAATTTGTAGATATGATCGGAAACAGCCATAATTTTCAAGTGAAATGAACGATATTTTTCTAGGGGCTACACATATCACAGACCTGGCGGGATTCGATCATATTCTTTTCCTCGTAGCCTTATCTGCTTCATTCGACCTCACCAAATTAGGCCGTATGGCGTTGCTTGCAACCGCTTTTACGCTTGGTCATTCTCTCACTTTGTTTCTGGCTGGACTTGATCTCGTTCGCGCTTCTTTGTCGTGGATTGAATTTCTGATTCCAGTGACCATCTTAACAATGTCAATCCTTCAAATTTGTGGCACCCACTTCGATTTGTCTCTTAAGAAACAACCTTCTCGCTCCTACGTTCGGAATTCCATCTATCTCATGACAGCTCTTTTCGGATTAATACACGGACTGGGTTTCTCTTCCTTTTATCGTATTGCAGTTGACAGAGGGTCAGGGATTGTTTTGCCGCTTCTCAAGTTCAACCTCGGAGTAGAACTTGGTCAAATCCTGATCCTGATTGTTACCCTCTCAATATTCTCACTCGGTCGTGCGTTCGGGGTCACAAATAGATCTCAACAACTCGTCATTGGAGGCGCTACATTCGGTCTTGCTGCAATGATGGCAATTGAGAATTTCCCGATATAGAAATCGCACTATTCACGCCTTACCTTTGAACAATGCGCTTCGTATTTATCGCTTTCATAAGATTGTATCAAATCGTCCTAAGTCCTTTGCTGGGTTCGAACTGTCGTCATCAGCCCACATGCTCCGCCTATGGAATAGAATCCTTGAAAGTTTGGGGAGCGTGGAAGGGTTTAGGGTTAACATTGCGTAGAATTGTAAAATGCCACCCTTGGGGAACCTCGGGAATTGATCCAGTACCTAGAAAAAAATTCACATCCTCGAATCACACAAAACATTCATTATGAAATCATCAATTACAACCTTAACATTAAGTATCTCGGTTCTTTGTTTCGTTCTTTTAAGTTCGTGTAGTGAAGAACACTCGAATGAACCTTCAGAGGCACGTGTAAATGCCATTGCGCTGCATGATGACAGTGGCAGATTGGCAAAGGAATTTCATGTAAAACTCGCAAACCAATTTGCAGTAACAGAAATCACAGACAGTTCGTTCATGAAGCTTGCAGAATTAGACGCCCGTTATGTTATTTGGAGCAAGACTTTAGTGAAGCTTCCAGGAACAGCTTGTAATCACGAGGAAGGAGAACATCACCACCACGATCATGCTGCTGAAGCACAACTTGAAAATCTGTCTGACGAGGAGCTTTTAGAACTTCAAGAAGCGATTCAAGCTGAGTTGATGCTCCTCATCAATGATCTCGATCTTTTATTGCCTCGTAAATAAGCCCTGAAGATGAATTACTTTTCTTGTGTCTTCCTTTTGCTGAAATCAGCGTTCTGTGCGGTGATTTTTTTGCTTGCAGGATCTTCTGTCGCTCAAATGGATATGACCGATTCTGCCCCTCTGAATGTGAGGATAGGTCCTGCTCACACTACAGTTGGATTCCAACCATGCGAACCGAGTATTGCGATCAGTCGAACGAATCCGGATATTGTAGTTGCAGGGAGTATCTTAGACAATGTTTACCGTTCTACTGATGGCGGTTACACCTGGGAGCACAATACATTAACGTCACCATATGGCGTTTACGGAGACCCTTGTGTCGTCGCATCTCCAAATGGAGATTTCTATTATTTACATTTGAGTAACCCGGAGGGAAAGGGATGGGAAAGTGAAATGCTGCTGGATAGAATCGTATGCCAACATTCAAAAAGCAAAGGCAAGCGTTGGAGCAAAGGCGGCAGCATAGGCCAAGATCATCCCAAAGACCAAGACAAAGAATGGGCTGTGGTATCTTTAGATGGTGAACGTATTCACGCTTGCTGGACTCAATTTGACAAGTATGCCAGTCAAGAACCCACTGACTCTACGATCATCTTATGCAGTTTTGCTGGCCGCAAAGGAGAAAACTGGTCTGATCCCATTCGAGTGAGTGAGAAGGCGGGGGATTGTCTTGATGATGATGAAACAACTGAAGGAGCGGTTCCTTCTGTAGGTCCAAATGGTGAAATATATGTGGCTTGGGCAGTAGATGAAACGATTTGGTTTGATCGAAGTTTTGACCAAGGGAAGACATGGATGGCACACGACATTGCAGCTGCTGATATTGTGGGGGGGTGGGCCCAAACCGTTGACGCGATCGGTCGTGTAAACGGAATGCCCGTGACAGGAGTGGACTTAAGTCCTGAGTCTCCTTACAACGGAAGAATTTATATCAATTGGACGGATGCGCGTAATGGAAGCAATGACCTCGACGTATTTGTTTGTTACTCCGACGACAATGGCACGACATGGTCAAGTCCGATCAGAGTGAATAATGACGAAGCAGGGAGTCAGCAGTTTTTCACTTGGATGGCAGTAGATCCTGTAACAGGTGGTATTCATGTCGTGTTTTATGACCGTCGCGCGCACGATGATGCAACAACGGACGTTTACGTTGCGAGTTCGAATGATGGCGCCCTTACATGGACGAATCGCCTCGTTTCAGAATCTTCATTTCTACCTCAGGGCAAAGTATTCTTCGGAGATTACAACAATATATCAGCTGTTGATGGCCATGTTCGACCGATTTGGACCCGAGAAGTAAATGGCGTCTTAACAATAATGACCGCTATTCTTGAAGTAGAATAATCTATTTCGTGGGTTTGAAGACATGTCTTTTGTTAAACTCGTGCCGAGTAAAGACAAATCCCAAAACGAAAAAAGGGAATCCATTCAGGATATAGTTACCCTGCCGCAGCAGTTGCATAACAATCGTTACAAAAATAGCAGTAGATATAAGCCAGAGGACAGGATCTTCAGGCACTCTGGGAATGAAGTTTCTTTTGAGGAAAATGAATACGAGTATTCCTCCAAAAAGACCTAACTCAGACAATATCCGAAGCAACATCGAGCTCGCATCCTGAGCATTTTGTGTCCGATAATGATATTCAACACCCTTATTCCCAAGTGAATACTTCTCTGTGGCAATCGCATGCGTTCCCAATCCTGTTCCGAAAAGAGGGTTTTCTTTTACATTCATCCATGTGATATACGCGTGGTTAAAGAGAATAAAAGAGGAGCCATGAAAATCCCCACTTTGGGTTTTTTCCGATGAAACAGAAAGGACTCCCTGATACCTCTCCTCTAGCTCGGGAACTTGAAAAATAACAATTCGAGCAAAAATTAAAATTAACGGGATAATGATTGCATACCTGACTGCTCCATGTCTTAGAAGAAACAATATCCCACCCAGAAAAAGTCCTAAAAAAGCAATCGCGCTATAGGTTAGCAACAAAGCCAGAATAAAGACAATGGCCTTTCTTTTTGTGAGATAGTCTATGCCGATCCCCATTTCTTTTTTGACAATCAAACGATACACTCCCACGACACCTGCCGGCAACACAATATTCGCAAAATATGTAGGCTCACCTAATGAACTTGCCAATCGTATTCCGAAGGAGGCATCAATGGTTTTAATACTAATGAATAATTGAAGAAAATGTAACAGGTTATTTCCTACGAAGGAGTCAACAAACAGAAGGAGTCCAATAATTGAGACGACATATGCTCCTTTTAAATAGATTGTAAAAAGCCGCTCTACATTGTACTCGAAATGTCGCCAAACATAAGCGTAGAATACATAGGGTAGCATAATACTCCCCGCCACCTTGATGTATACTCCATTTGGTATCACACCAGTCATTACGCCACTGGCCCCTACCATTAAGACAAAAACAACCCAAGCTAATTCTCTAAATGGAAATTTGTATTTAAGAAAAAATATCGGTAACAGTAGGTAAAATGCGATAAATGGACCATATCCGAGCGCTCCTGGAAACAAAATAAACGAATACCTAAAGAGAAAGATCGGAATAAAACAAAGAATGACAATCGCATTCTCAGAGTTGAAAATACGTCCAAATAGCGAAGTAGCTTTTTGCGACATCACCCCAGTGCTTCTCTAATTTGTCTGGCAGTATCGGCAAGTGAATCTTGAGATAACTCGAGTTTCGTCCTTTCAAAATTAATGTCCCCAATCGAATTTAATGGAATGAGGTGTATGTGTGCATGAGGCACCTCCAGACCGATCACCGCGACTCCTATTCTCTTACAAGGCACAACCTTTTCAATCGCAGCAGAAACAGTCTTCGAAAAAATATTTATTTGCGCGATCTCTTCATCGCTCAAATCGAAGTATTTATCTACTTCTCGTTTGGGAACAACCAACGTATGACCTACAGCCAATGGGGCAATATCTAAAAACGCAAAACAAGTTTCATTCTCTGCAACAATATGACAAGGGATTTCACCAGAAATAATTTTACTGAAAATGCTAGCCATTTTTCCTTATCTAGAAATTTCAAGTATTTCAAAAAGAAGAACTCCTGCAGGAATTTCTATTTCGGCGACATCACCCACGGACTTGCCCAGTAGACCTTTTCCAATAGGAGAGTCTATAGATATTTTCTTGTCAGCTAGATTTGCTTCGTTTTGAGCGACCAATGTGTAGGTAACTTCAGAACCATTTTTATTGTTTCTGATCTTAACAATACTCAAAATATAGACCTTGCTGTTGTCAATTTTGCGGTCATCAATGATTCTCGCATTTGCAAGCAAGTTTTCCATCTTTGCAATCTTAGCCTCCAAATGCCCTTGAGCATCTTTCGCAGCATCGTATTCTGCATTCTCGCTCAAATCTCCATTGTCAATTGCCTCACCTATTTGAGCGCTAATTTTAGGACGTTCAACGCTCACAAGGTGATGTACCTCATTTTTCAGCGCTTTATATCCTTCTTCTGTGTAGTATGATATGTCAGACATATTGTAAGATATATATATAAAGAACAAGAGGGCCTTTGTAGACCCTCTTTATTCAGTATGTATGTAAAGAGGTCGTTGTTAAATCGCGATCTTCAGGCCTACGGAGTGTGTGCCGTTAAATGGATTTGTTGTCCTGTATGAGTAGTCCAAACCGATGACCGATCCGTTTGATCCAGCAGGAACTTTGAGCGTTAGACCACCTGCGGGTCCAGTGTAAGCTGTTGTTGCGTTATCGTCAGAGAAGATTCCTTGTTCCCAAAGATACCCTGCTCTTAGTTCTAAATTGTCTCCGATGCGCGTTTCAACCCCAAATCCAAATTGATCTTTTGTAAATGAGTTTGATGTAAACATCCCGTTAAGTTCAAGAACCATATTCTCAGACTTCAAAACGTCATACGCTACACCAATATTAACAAGTGAAGGCAATTCATATCTTTCAGATCTTTGAAGGATCGTAAGCGAGTTCGCAGATCCTTGAGGGGTCGCAGTAACTGTAAGCCCATCACCAGCATATCGCATCGGTGGTCCGACATTTCTCAGTGAAATTCCAAATCTCATATTGTCATCTTCGCCCGTCACATATCTGATACCTGCATCAAAAGCAACTCCGCTGGCCTTAACATTTGAAATGGACTCACTGATGAGTCTCAACGTAAATCCTGCATAGATCGAGTTAGAAAACGCTTTCGAATAGCTTACGCCAATATTTGAGAAACTTGGAGAAAAAGTACCTATTCCGCCTTCTGGAAGGTCCTCTGTCATAATAGGAATGTCCCCAAACGACATGCTTGTTACAGTAATTCCTAGTACTCCAGCATCGCCAATCCTAGTTGCAAAACCCACTGAATTCAAGCTGATTCCACTTCCACCTAAGTACTGAGAATTTGCTGTGATTAGTTCGTTTTTATCGATAAAGCAGAGACCTGCTACGTTTGTAAAAACAGATTCTAAGCCCTGTATACTCGGCATGTTTGCACCCG
>JAQCID010000022.1 GCA_027618855.1 Bacteroidota bacterium
CGTCTATAAGTACCGCAATAGGCCAGCTACTGTACTCACCATGATAGGTCGACTTGTAATCTATTCTCGGAGAGGCCTTGCCCTCTGTGTAAACAATCCCGAGACCTTCATCTAAAAACCGATCAAGCATGTCTGTTGCGGAACGTAGATATCCGCCCCCGTTCCCCCTTAAATCTACAATCACTGAAGTAGCGCCTTGCTTTGCCAAATCTTTCATTGACTGCTCAAACTCGATTGCCGTCGTCGCAGAAAAGCGAATGACTTTGATATAGCCCACACTGTTTTCAAGTACAAAGGATGCCACGACACTATGTACGGGAATCCTTGCACGCTCAATCGTCACTTTGATTACATCTTCTAAAGGGGTGTCTTTGCCGCCAAGGGGATTGCTGACCCGGGTGATTCCCAAATCGACCTGTGTCCCTCTTGGGCCCTTGAGCAGCTTCATCACCTGGTCGTTGGTTAGATCGGGACCAGAAATAGATTCGCCTTCAACTTCAACAATCCGATCTCCCGCTTTGATCCCTGCACTTTCTGAAGGTCCACCTGGGATGGCATTGACAACGATTAATGTGTCGTTACGAATGATGAACTCTACTCCAATCCCTTCAAAATTTCCCTCCATGAGAACAGTGTTCGCTAAGATTTCTTCTCTAGAGAAATAATTTGTATGGGGGTCGAGTTCTTGGACAATCGATTGAACAGCAACATCAATAAGTGACTCACGATCTATTGAGTCCACATAGAGAACTTCAATTTGGTTTAAAATGTGTGAAATCCGGTTGTCCGTGTGAGGGCTATATTGTGAGGCGTCATTACATCCACGGCCTAGCAAAAGCCCCACGGCCAGCGTAAGTGCAATGATCAGTGGTTGAGCTGATCCGTTGAGCAGGCCATTTTGATTCGTCGACATAAGCAGCGTGTATTACTGTTCTAAAAGTTCTGTAACAATGGACGATTTCGAGAGGAAATCGACTCCACTTGTATCCTTGTATGCGGATTTATAAACGACTCTCTTGATTCCCGCTTGCAGAATGAGTTTTGCACAGTCTCTGCATGGGGAGAGCGTAATATAAAGGGTAGATCCTTCAGCGGAGTTGTGACTTCGGGCAAGCTTCGTGATCGCATTTGCCTCAGCATGCAACACGTACCAATGTGTTTGTCCCTCATCATTTTCACACTCATTTGGAAACCCACTGGGAGAACCATTGTAGCCATCGGCAATAATCATCTTGTCTTTTACGATAAGCGCGCCCACGTTTTTTCGCGTACAATGAGAAAGTTTGGCCCACTCCTCAGCCATTTTCATATAGGCAATATCATACCTAAGTTGCTTTTTTTTCTCTTCATTCATTAATGCGCAAGATAATCTATGTAGTTTCGTTTTATGCGTATCTATACAAGAACAGGTGATGACGGAACTACTGGACTTTTCGGTGACACACGTCTCTCAAAAGACGACCTTCGAATCGAAGCTTACGGGACAGTTGACGAGCTTAACACATTCATAGGCAAATTAATAGAACATGAATCAATGAAGACACATCGGGTGTTTTTTCGAGAAATTCAATCTCAGCTTTTCCTTTTGGGCAGTCATCTGGCAACAATAGATCCCAAGATGAAAGAAAAATTACCAAAGTTTGCATCGGATAATATTGAGAATTTTGAGAATTGGATAGATGCGGCGGATGAACAAACCCCAGATCTAAAGAACTTCTTATTGCCAGGAGGCCATCCAGCTGTAGCTGATGCACACATTGCTCGGGCCGTCTGTAGGAGGGCCGAACGCAGATGTGTTTCACTCGCAAGAGAACAAAAAATTGATCCGGAACTCATTAAATATCTAAATAGGCTCTCAGATTTACTCTTTACAGCTGCAAGATTGCTTTCGCACATCACGAAAACCGAGGAAATAGCTTGGAAAGCAAGATAATTTATACTTAATCCCTTTAAAACTTGCAATCATAAGAGATTCGGTTATTTTTGCGCGCTATAACCTTATACAAGGAATAAAGGAATGTACTGGACTCTAGAATTAGCATCTTACTTAGAAGACGCGCCCTGGCCCGCCTCTAAAGACGAACTCATCGACTTCGCTATGCGAACAGGTGCACCTCTTGAAGTCGTTGAAAATCTACAAGGTCTAGAAGACGATGGAGAGAACTACGACACCATTGAGGACATTTGGCCTGACTACCCTTCGAAGGAAGATTTTTTCTTCAACGAAGACGAATATTAGACTTTTATAGCGCGTAACAAACGCCTATGGGTCGATGGATTTTTTTGTTCCATCACGATCTCCTTTCCTGCGGTCAATTGATCCATGAGCTCAGCGTTACCGTGCCTCATCGTGAGCAATTCTAATCCCTTTTCTGTTTTCGTCCAAAAACCCTCTCCCAACCCTTCTACAAATCGATGTCGCCTTTCGGAGTCCTCCTCGAAGACCAAATCGAATTGAACCGCAGAGTTTTGCATCATTCTCACGTGAATTCCCGATTTGTTTAGCCTCGCGAAAAGAGTTGAAAGGTGATCCTCCCCCACAAAGGAATTGTCAGCAGGGCCTAAAGACAAAAGGGAAACATTCGGTCGAGAGATGTACATCGGAATCCCAGGAACCTTGCCTGGATAAGAAGCGATTCTCGTTTGAGGTGCATTTAAATCCACAAAACTTTTTACAAAAAGAGGGATACCTTCGTTCTGTAGTGGTTTGATCGTTCTGGGATGAATCACACTGGCCCCATAGTAACTGAGTTCTAGCGCTTCTCCATAATCTAATTCTTTGATCGTTTCAGTGTGTTCAAACACACGTGGGTCGGCATTGAGCATCCCTGGAACGTCCTTCCAAATGACGACTTCTTTTGCACCGATTGCACACGCGAGTAACGCCGCTGAATAATCCGACCCTTCGCGTCCCAAAGTAGTCGTTCTTCCAGCAGGACAACGACCTATAAATCCCTGAGTGACGATGATTCGATTCGGCATTTCCGAGAGCGAAGTCCGCAACCCCGCTCCGTTCTCATAGATCTTACGCTCATTGACTCTCGCGCTTCTGTGTTTTGTGTCGGTCAAAATGACGTCTCTTGCGTCTGACCACATTGCTTCGAAGTTTTTCGTTTTCAAATACCCCGACAATACGCGCGTACTCGCATCCTCACCTGCCGCGACAAGCGCATCATATCGTGCGTCTTCATCCGCTAGCTCATTTGCTGTTTTTAGCGCCGACTCAAAGATCAAACGTAAATCAATATTGATTCCGAGTTCTCGCGCGATGGCTTCGTGAGCGTCGATGATCGAATTCATTTGGGCTTGGGCTGAAACAACACCCTCTTTGTTTAAAACCCCAAGCACATTCTCCAATTCATTCGTTGTCTTGCCCATGGCAGAAACGACAACGACAGCGGATCCTTGTATATTTTGATTCAATAGGGTCCCTACATTTCTAACCGCCTCAGAATTTTTAACCGAAGCTCCACCGAATTTATGTACGACGAAATGATGATTTTTAATTTGCACATTGCGAAGTTACCTGAAGAAAGCCCTTGAACGTACATTGCAATATGGAATCATCACAACTTATAGATATCGCATTAGGCATCATTCTAATTTGGGGCGCCTTCTCTGGATTCAAGAAAGGGTTTATTCTATCAATGGCATCATTTATTGCAATTGTTGCGGGAGCAATCGCGGCATATTATGGTTCTGAGGTGATTGCTACAGCATTGGCATCAGAGGTTGACTGGAGCAAGCAGAAGATCGTCGTGGTCTCCTTCGCCATAGCTTTTATAGCGGTCGTTTTGATTGTACACCTTTTGGCAAGGATTTTAGAGAAATTTATCGACTTGTTGGCCTTAGGGTTGGCAAACAAAGTCTCTGGAGCCCTGTTCGGAATGGCAAAAAACGCCCTTCTTCTCACATTTGTCATTTTCGGAATTAAAGGTTTCGGAGGAAAGCATATCCCTGAAAGTGTAGAGAAGAACTGCGTGATTTTCCCTTTAGTAGAATCTATTGCTCCTCTCGTGTTGCCGTATTGGAAGGACTGGTCTGAAAAGACCGATCTAGAAGAATTGGAAGAAAAAGCCAACGAAAAACTGAAAGAAGCGAATGAGAAACTTCAAGAAACGAAAGGGAAAATAGAAGACAAACTCTGAGTTTTCTTATGCTGCACCCACAGCATGAAACAACGCTGTCATTTGAGAGGTTAGCGCTGTTTTCTTCTCTAAATAGTCGTCATTTTCTTGAAGCGTGGTATTCACACTTACATAGAATTTTATCTTCGGCTCTGTACCTGAAGGACGTATCGTAATTCGAGACCCCTTTTCTGTGACAAACTGCAAGAAATTTGACTTCGGTAAATCTATATTCTTGACTTCCGATGAAATCAGGTCGTGGTTTTTCTGGGTTTCAAAATCAAGAAGTCCCACAACTTTTTCACCTGCAAGCATGCGAGGAGGGGATGATCGGAATCTAGAAATCATCTCGGAGATCTCCTTTGCTCCTTTCCTGCCCATTTTCACGAATGACACCAAACCTTCTTGATAGAGACCATGTTTCCGATGAATACGCTCCAGGCGGGCCAACATCGTGGTTCCGCTTTCGTCTAATGAATGTGCGAGCTCAGAAAGCACACAACACGCTGCTACCGCATCTTTATCTCTGGCTGTATCCTTGATAAGATATCCGCAACTCTCCTCTGCGCCGACAATAAAATTTCGTCCATTCATCCCTTTTTCTTCTTCTGCAATTGCAGCGGCTACATGTTTAAATCCAGTGAGCGTTGTTCGCACACCTAATCCATAACTTTCACCTATTGCAGACAGAAGAGGAGAGGTGACAACAGTCGAAGCCACAAAATCTGATGAATCGTATGAATCCCCATTGTCTCTTCCACATCGAATGACGTAATCGAAAAGCAACGCGCCAGTTTCGTTTCCATTAAGCAATTGAAAACCTCCTTCTCCATTTGGTACAGCTACCCCTACCCGATCAGCATCTGGATCAGTACCCATTACGAGCGTCGCACCTACCTTTTCGCCAAGCGAAATAGCTTCTGCTAAAGCTTGCCCCTCTTCGGGGTTGGGGCTTGATACCGTCGGGAAATCCCCATCAGGTAATGACTGTGACTGTACCTCGTGAATATTTGAAAAACCAAACGCCCTTAAAGCAGGAGGGACACTTACGGATCCTGTACCATGTAAACCTGTAAAAACAAGACATGATGCCGAACCGTTTTCTTCCAGTGAAACTGAACGTCTTAATTTCAGAATTGCATTGAGATAGCCTTCATCCTGTTCTGGTCCCAGCAAGGTGATCAAGTCTTCAGATGCGATCTCTCTGGAAGCGATTTTTACTTCTGAAAGTGATTTTATTTTCCGAACCTCTCCGATGATGGCGGAGTCGTGAGGAGAGACGATTTGGCCTCCATCATCCCAATACACTTTGTATCCATTATATTCTGGTGGATTATGTGATGCCGTAACAACGACACCTGCCACACATCCTAAGTTTCTGACTGTCCAACTCAATTGAGGTGTGGACCTTAATTCTGGATATAACAACGCTTGGATTCCATTCCCTGCCAAAACTCTCGCTGTAACCTCTGCAAATTCATAACTTTGATGACGACAATCGAATGCAATGGCAACTTTTAAGGGTGTTGAGGTATGCTGTTTCATTTTCTTGATGTAATTCACGAGCCCTTGTGTGGCTCCCGATACGACAGCCGAGTTTATGCGGTTCGTACCCGGACCACAAATGCCCCGCATCCCACCCGTTCCAAATTCGATATCCTGGTGGAAGGCCTCCGTCAAAATATCTTCTTTATTTTCAGACAACCACTTCCCCACGGTCTCTCTTGTTTCCTTGTCATACGGCGCTTTAGACCAAACCTTAGCTCTTCTCTTCACCCGCTCTAGTTCGCTTCCTACACACATTTTTAATGATTCTTTCCACGTTCGTTTTTCAAGATTTAACAACGTGCGGAATGGTTTTCCACCCAGATGTGAATTGGCTGGTCTCACAGCAGGTGTAGGATATTCAGCAGTTGTAATTCCCACCACTTCAACATCCATTTCTAATTCTTCAAATATCGCTCTGGCAAAAGAGGCCCAACACGTGACTCCCTCATCGCTAAAGTGCAATACCCCACTCTTCACATCCCCACCTTTAAGAATGAGCGTACGTAAGGCCTCTGACAAAGACCCCGCATATGTTGGCGTCCCTTTTTGATCGTAAACGACTTTAATTTCGCTTCTCTCCTGTCCCAGTTTAACCATCGTGGTAAAGAAGTTTCGCCCCACATTGTCATACAACCAGCTCGTTCTCACAATGTGATACCTTCCTCCCCCCTTTTTCATTTCCGCTTCAATCGACCGCTCTCCTTCCGCCTTGGACTCACCATACACCCCCAACGGGTTCACACGGTCACTTTCCAGATAAGGCCTCTCTTCTGTACCTCCTTCTTCTCCATTAAAAACATAATCCGTACTTAGATGAACGAAAGCAATGTTCAGTTCACAACAGATGCGAGCGATTAATCCTGGCGCAACGGCATTCACTTCCCAGGCATTTTTTTGATCACTTTCAGCTTGATCTACATCTGTATATGCTGCTGCATTGACCACAAAGTCCGGGCGTTCGACGGACAGCACTTCCCGAATCTTTTGCGCGTCACAAATATCTAAGTCTTCCCTTGCGTATCCTACCCAAATAAGATCCGCATCCAAGGCAAATCGTCTTAGTAGACAGTTGCCTAATTGCCCACTGGCACCCATGACTAATACTTTTTTCACTCTGCGAAACTACGACGAAGACTATATTTGTTCCAATCAAAAGTTCACTTTGGCACGTCTATTGTAATAAATACCCCATGAAAAAGTCCCCACTTCTATTATTTGCACTGATTGCATTGACATTTAGCATGCAAGCCCAAACCTCGAATAAAAAATCCTCTTCGTCGAAAAGCAAAAACGAAAAGAAGGTGAAGATTCACAAAGATGCCAAACACATCATTACGTTTAGTTTGATGTCCGACGTTCATAACGAGAATGACTTCGAGTTGTTGCTTGAAAGTCCGCAACTTGGATTTGACCTCAGTTACAGCAAACAAACCAAAGGGAAATTGCTTTCCAATGGAATCAGTTTGGGTTGGCAACCTATCGCTACGGCAGATAATGAAATTGAGACCCCGGGGCAGGAAGGAACACTGAAGGCCGTTAATCAAATGATACATGCTCATTATACGGTGACTGTTTCTCCGTTCAAACAGAAACGTTTTCAACCATATATCGAAGGGATTGTCGGCGCAAAAGGAGTGGCGCTTTCTTCATCGTACGATTACGATGATCCAGATCAAACAGATGTCAACGACATCCCCTATTTCTCAACGACCCTCAATTATGGATACGCCGGTGGATTTAGGCTTCGCGCGACAGAACTTATTTATCTCGATGTGAGATACGCAAGGGTTCAATCTGGCGAATTAAAAAGAATTGAAGGAATAGAGGTTGTAAACGGTGAACTGACTTTTACTACAGACTATTGGAAAGCGCCTGTAGGTTATTTAAGAGCAGGGATATCACTGTCCTTCTAATACGACCTCATGGCCTCCACTGGAGGCATTCTCGAAGCTGACAAGGCTGGAGCGATCCCAGCAACAAGACCTGAAATGACTGCGATACTCATCGCCATCATGACTCTGTCAAAAGAGACCCTTAGTGTTATTCCCAGTTCAGACATATTCACAATAAACATCAGAAATTCCAAGGCCAAAAGAGCGAGTATGGCGCCAAATACGCATAGCACAATCGCTTCGAAAAGGAATTGAATGAGGATGAAACTAGATTTTGCGCCGAGTGCTTTTTGTACCCCTATGATCTTTGTTCGTTCACGCACTGAAACAAACATGATGTTCGCAATACTGAAGCAACCCACAAGTATGGCGAAAATTGCAATAAACCAGCCACCTAACTCCACTTGAGTAAAGATTGAGGAGATGATGCTGGTGAGCATCTCTATTTGGTTGATTGAAAAATCATTTTCATTGCCAGGTCTAACTCGCCTTACACTTCTCAATTGCTGAATAACCTCGTCCTTGAGGATCCCCATCTCAATCCCAGGACTGGCCTTGACCATAATTGAATTGCCATCCACGTTTCGCGTGTCAAAAATCCGAGGTGCAAACGTGGCTGGGACCATGACAATTTCATCAAATCCGTTCGAAATCATCGATTCTCCTTGGTGGGCAAACGTGCCAATAATTTCAACTCTTTTTCCCCCAATTTTAAGTTTCTGACCTAGTACTTCTTCTGAGCCGAAAAGGTTCATCGCGATGTCATAGCCCACGATCGCCACGGGGGTCCCGGAAGCACTTTCTGAACCGTTAAAAAACCTACCCGACGCCAGATCCAAACTAATCACATCAGGATAAGTATGAGAAACAGCGGCAACAGGGACATTGGGATATGCGTTTTCTGATGCTTCTAGATTAAACATACCCTTCATTTGAAAAGAGACGTCAGAAGCTTGAGTGAGTCTCCCAGCAAGCTCTTCAGAATCGTTAAGTGAAGGTTCTCTCCTTTGGACATACTTCCACCAAGGGTAATCACCCCCCATACTCCATGGCCATTTGCTTACAAAGAGAACATCATCATCGAGAATACTGAATGATTCCATCAGATCCTCCTCCATAGAATCGACGACTGCAAATATTGAACTAATCACAAAAATGCCCACCATTACTCCTAACAAAGAGAGAAGCGTACGCAGTTTATTAACGACAATAGCGCTCCAAGCGAAGCTTAAACTCTCTCTTAACAATCGCAGCCACATCATACCTCCAAAGCTACACCTTGAGTTAACTTCGCTCACTCAAATATCATTATCTTTTTCATATGTCTCAACCACGAAAGCTTCGCTCTGCCCTTATCTCCGTTTTTAACAAAGATGGATTGGCTCCAATCATTGAGGAATTGATTCGTCTTGAAGTGACCATTTATTCTACGGGTGGAACCCAGAAAACCATCGAAGGACTTGGGGGAACGGTCATTCCAGTTGAAACACTGACAGATTATCCATCCATTTTAGGAGGTCGTGTTAAAACGCTACATCCCAAAGTATTTGGAGGGATCTTATCTAGAAGGGGTGATGAAGGTGACCACAAACAGATGACTGAATACGAAATCCCCGAGATAGATCTTGTCGTTGTTGATCTGTATCCTTTTGAAGAAACCGTGGCTAGCGGAGCAACCGCAGACGCAATTATCGAAAAGATTGACATTGGTGGTATCGCCCTCATACGTGGAGCTGCAAAAAACCACAAAGACGTCGTGATTGTACCCAGTATGGATGATTATGGTAAATTATTGGATATTCTCCGAAACCAAGATGGAGAAACATCACTAGAAGAAAGGCGCGAACTGGCTTCGAGAGCGTTCCGTACAAGCTCTCATTACGACACAATGATTCAACAATACATGCTTGGAACCACTGAAAACATCTCTCCGCTTGACACATTAAACCTCAGCGTAACCGAGGTTAAATCTTTGCGATATGGTGAAAACCCGCATCAAGCTGGGCGGTTTTTTGGGAATTTAGATGGCATCCTTAAGCAGCTTCATGGGAAAGCGCTTTCTTACAACAATCTTTTAGATGTTGATGCCGCAGTAAGCTTAATGGAAGAGTTCAAAAACGATGCGCCCACTTTTGCAATTATGAAGCACAACAATGCGTGTGGTCTTGCAACGCGTGAAACGCTATCTGAAGCATACACAAGGGCTCTTGAGGGAGATCCTGTGAGTGCTTTCGGAGGCGTCTTAATTGCAAATCGAAAGATCGACCTCGCAACAGCTGATCAAATACACACTCTGTTCTGCGAAGTGGTCATTGCGCCGAGCTTTGACTCCGATGCGCTTGACGTTTTAAAAGGAAAGAAAAACAGAATCCTTCTGGAAAGACAAGATGTATCTCTCCCGACCTCTACGGTTCGTACTGCATTAAACGGATTCCTTGTGCAGGAGCGGGACAACAAGATTGAGGGTTCGTCTGATCTTACGTGTGTAACCGAGGCGAATTCTGATAAAAATGAGATTGCCGATATGCTCTTTGCCATGAAGCTTGCCAAGCACACGAAGTCAAACACCATCGTTTTCGCGAAGGATGGTCAGCTTCTTGCGTCAGGAACAGGCCAAACTTCAAGGGTTGACGCACTGAAACAAGCCGTCGAAAAAGCTGCAGGGTTGGGACTTTCACTTGAAGGCAGTTCGATGGCTTCAGATGCCTTCTTTCCTTTCCCAGACTGCGTTGCACTTGCAGCTGAAGCTGGAATTAAAAACGTGATACAGCCCGGTGGATCAATCAATGACAACAAGAGTATTGATGTTTGCAATGAATTGGGACTTGCGATGTACACAACTGGAACGAGACATTTCCGTCATTAACAATTCGCTAACAGACAAACTCAACGTTTTCAACCTAATCGGAAACTTATCCACTAAGTCACATTT
>JAQCID010000023.1 GCA_027618855.1 Bacteroidota bacterium
ATTCAGGTTGGGTCCATTAAGTACGAGGATTTGGAAGCGTGACATTGAAAGAGACTATTGACTTTTTAACGTAACAAATGCATGAACTGGCAAGTGGTCGGAAATGTAGAACCCCTGCTTGATATATTCGTCTGCACAAATCCATGATACTGAGACTCCATCCACCAGGATATAATCTATTCTGGGACCTGCAAAGCCCACTGGGTCGAATCCTGTATACGTCCCGAAACTTTTTCTGCATCTCGTTTTTGCAACATCGTAGGAGTCTTTCAAATTCGTAGAGAGTAAAAACTCGATTTCTTCGGATTGAGGTTCAGCGTTAAAGTCTCCAAGGACGATGACGATATCTGCCTCACCCTTCAGGGACCAGCTGCGGATCAAAGATGCTGAAGCTTTTCGAGCCTCCTCCCCTACGTGAGACCAATGTGAATTAATGACGCGAATGATTTGGCCTGATTCTTTGTGATGAAGAGAAACAATTGACGCGATGCGAGGCATGGTCGCATCCCAACCTATGGAAGCCGTATCTGTCCACGACTCAGAGAGCCATCTGGTTTCTGTATGCAAAAGATCAAAATGCTTTGTCTGCCACAGGATAGGACACGCCTCTCCTTCCCCATTTCCGAAACGCGTTTCAGAATAAACACTCATCCAGGGCAGTTTGGATTTCAGGTCTTCTAGCTGATTTGGCAAAGCCTCCTGAAGACCCACAATATCAAAGAAAGCAATGGCTTTTGTGACTTCTTCTTTCCGATTGTCCCAAAGCAATGGATCCGCGGGGTTGTCATACCTAATATTGAACGTAATGAGTGAAAGCTCAAGAGGTGTTTGGGCTGACAGCGCAGCAGAAAACATCGAAAAGAACACGAGGCAAAGGGAGAAAAGTGTAGTTCTTATGTTCATCTTACAAATGTACCTGCAATTTAGGTGTACAGAGGTGAAAACGGGCTTTACCTTTGCCGCGATATGGGAAAACAAAAAATGTATCGAAAAGGTGAAGTTATTCAAGTAACAATCACTGATTCAGCTTTCGGAGGAAAGGGTATTGCGCGAATTAAAACAGAGATCGGAGATTTCACGGTTTTCGTTCAAAACACTTTTCCCGGACAACAAGTTAGTGCTCAGGTAATTACATGCAAAAACCGATATGCGGAATGCCGATTAAAAGACATCATCACCCCTTCTCCTGATGAGATTCAGACACCATACCAAACAATACCAGGGGCCCCTTATGCCTCATTTCCAATAGAAATTCAGCACAAATACAAAGAGGAGACCGCAATAAATTTATTTGAACGAATCGGTGGAATCTCAAATGCGAGAGAGATTTATCAAGGAATAGTAAGCTCACCAAGCTTATGGCATTACAGAAACAAGATGGAATATAGCTTTTCCGAAATCCGTCACGATTTGGAGAGCGGAGAGAAAGTGGATGATTTCGGTTTGGGATTTAAGCACCGTGGAACTTGGTGGGCTGTTGAGAATTTAGATCGAGATTCCGGATTGTTCGACAAACAAATTGAGGATGACATTTGTAAAATCCGAAAGTGGTGCGAGAATACCGGACTTCCAGCATGGCATCCTCCGCAACGAAAGGGGTTCTATCGGTTCTTTGTGGTCAGACGCAGTGAAGCAAACAATGAGATCCTCATCAATTTGGTGACGACTTCTGGAGGAGAAGGGAAATTTATTGAGTCTGAATTCACGGAATTCATTCTGGGCCTTTGGGGGGATCGAGTTGCGGGAATTCTTCACACAATCAACGATGACATCGGAGAAAGAGTGGAAGCAAGAGAAGGAAGCAGCACATTGATTTTCGGAAAAGACCGCATTACTGAGGTTCTTCATGGACTTCAATTTGACATCAGTTTAAGTAGCTTTTTCCAAACAAACCCATTAAGCGCAGAGAGACTCTACAGTGAAGTCATCGCCATGGCCATAGAAAAAGGGATGGGAGGAAAGGACGATGTGGTCCTTGATTTGTTTTGTGGAACAGGCACCATTTCTCAATTGCTCGCACAACACCATGATGGTCAAATCATCGGAGTAGATATCGTCGAAACTGCAATTGAAGACGCCCGGATATCTGCGGAACGGAATGGCTCAAAAAACACCACCTTCTTTGCAGCCGATGTGGGCAAATTTCTGATGGAATATCCGGAATACAAAGGCTGCATAAGGACGCTCGTAATGGACCCACCTAGAGCGGGAATTTCACCTAAAACACTCCGGAAGGTCATCAGGCTGCAAGCCGACAGAATGGTTTACGTTTCTTGTAATCCCGCAACACAAGCCCGAGATATGGCTACCTTGGCAGAAAACGGATATAAACTCGTTCAATTTAAGCTTGTAGATCAATTCCCCCATACTGCTCACGTAGAATCTGTGGCATTGTTTGAAAGAATCCCGGGATTTGTACCCATCATCGATATGAAATAAAGTGATTATGAAGAACAACAAGATTCTTGATTCAGACCAAATAGAACGAAAGTTCCAACGTATGGCCAGACAACTTCTCGAAGCTCACCACTCCGAGTCGGAGATCATACTGATGGGAATCGAAGGCCAGGGGCAAGAAGTTGCGATTCGTCTTCACACGATTCTTGCCAAAATAGGGAACCTGAAAATCCACCTTAGAAACATCAAGCTCGACAAAGAAAACCCACTTTCTAAAGAAATCGTCTGCAATGCTTCTAAAGAGGAAATTCAATCAAAGGTGGTGGTCATCGTTGACGATGTGTTGAATTCTGGGAAAACATTAATTTATGCTGTGAAACACATTCTTGACTCAGGTCCAAAAGGAGTATACACGACTGTGTTGGTTGACCGAATACATCGCTCATTCCCGGTAAGAGCTGACTATTGCGGGCTCTCCCTCTCTACTCACCTGAATGAACATATCTCCGTCAAGTTGAGCAAATCAACATCGAAATCTGATGCGGTTTTTCTCGAACTTTAACCGTGGCAAGAGAAACCTAGAGCGCTTCTCGTAAGCGCCATCGGATAGAACTCAGCCTGTTTGCAAGTTGCTCATCCGTGTATTCTATCTCGTCCCACTTCACATCGGCATTGCCATAACAACTGGCCCTCACCAAGAGGTGTCGTCCGATCACACGTTCAAAATCTTGCGGCTTCACTTTTGACAGTAAAGGTCGATTCGCAACGTTGTCCTTCAATCGATTTGCGAGTTCCGGCACTGGCACTGAAAGATGAACAACCACACCGTGCTTTCTCATCCAAGCCATCGCACCATCCGCACAAGGAGTTCCTCCACCAGTGGCGATGACTGATTCAGGTTCTTCTACAATTGTTCTCAGAAGTTCTGATTCTTCAATTCGAAAGGCTTCTATACCAAACTCATCTACATACTCACTTATTGAGCACCCCAAATTCTCCTCGATGCGAGAATCCATATCTATAAATGGTCTTGACATCTGCTCTGAGAGACGTTTTCCAAGTGTAGATTTTCCACTGCCCATAAATCCTACCAAAATCAAATGCATCAATCAAATATGTTTAAACAATTCACACAAGTGTACTACAGATTATTCAGAACAAAAACAAGTTGGGTCATTTAACATTAACGTTTAACATTTGAAAACCTTCTAAAGTTCCTGTGATTTTATCACCTGATTTGACTGACCCTACCCCAGAAGGGGTTCCTGTAAATATCAAATCCCCTGTTTTAAGGGTCATAAACTGGGAGACATACGATATGAGATCATCGACATTGAAAATCATCTCCGAGGTTGACCCCACTTGTACTTTCGTTCCATTGATGCTTAAATCGAACTGTAAGTTCTGAATACTTTTGCCCAAACGATCCAATGAAATAAATTCTTCTGAGACAACGGCAGAACCATCAAACGATTTGGCTTTTTCCCAAGGATGCCCTGCAGCTTTAAGTTTGCTTTGAACATCTCGCGCAGTGAAGTCAATTCCGAGACCTACCTCAGCATAATAGCGTGACGCATATCTGGTTTGAATCGCCTTCCCCAGTTTCAGAATCTTTACAACCAGTTCCACTTCATAATGAACCTCATTTGTCCAGTCGGGGATATAGAACGCATGGCGTTTGTGCAAAATTGAACTGTCTGGCTTGAGGAAAAACATAGGTTCAGAAGGAACAGGGTTGCCTAGCTCTGTGGCGTGGTCGAGGTAATTACGTCCTATACAAATTATCTTCATGGTTCTACAAAGAACGTCACGATTACCCTTCGGTCCTTCGCCCCTCGTGTTTCTGCTCTTTCTTCACCGAAAAAATTCATGACGACCCGCTCTGAATTCACGCCACTGTCTAAGATGTAGTTTCTCACAGTCGTTGCCCGTGCCCTTGAAAGGTTCAGGTTTACGACTCGATCTCCTGACAAGTCGGCATGTCCCGTACACATCAGACGCAGCTGAGGATATCTCACCATAAGCCCCACCAATTCATTGATCTGAAGTTGTGCATTGAGGGTCAGATTCGAACTGCCAGTATAGAATCTAACATCAAACTTGTCGGGAAGGTTTAAGGCCTGGAGCGATGGGTCTGACGAGGGTGAAGGTCGGTCGTCATTGTTTAATCCAATTCTTGCAATGTCAAGGGTATTCACAGGGACATTTGAATTTGATTGATTTTGCTCTAAATTTCCCAGTCGACGATTGTGGTCCTCCAACAAAACAATGATTCTCTGCAAAAGATCTGACTCTGTTGTTGATGGCGTTGCTTTAGGCAAACTACTGTTGTCATCATCTTCTATGAGAGCCATGGTTTCTATAGAAAAATCGACTTCTAAGGGATTCAGAGGGGCATTCGGATCAAAATTCTGCCAATCTTCCAGAGACTGCGCAGGAACAGGTTCAAAGGTTTGGCCTACAAGTGCGAGAAGCCCTTTGTTGACATACCAGCCCAGTTCCAAACCCGCTTGAAGGATCACCTCTTGCAAGCGTGACTGGATGAGGAAATAAAACCTGTCTTCATAAGGAATGTTAGAAGAGCCATGCATTCTAGCGACATCGCGTTCATCCAATTCATCCACATCGTTCAGCAAGGCATCAATTTCATCTGAAAACCCCTCAAAGGGCACTTTTTCTTTGAACTTTCTTAACACCATTAAATCCTGCACCAGCCGCTCCATATCCTTCTTGATCGTTCTTAGATTGGAACGCCAATTCACTTCTCCTTCTTGAATATTAACAGCGCCATTTAGGTACATTTCTAACGCTTCAACCATGACTGATCTAAGTTGTTCCACTTCAGGATCAGGGGCGGAACTCCAATAATTCACGATTAATGTTCCTTCCTTTGAACCGACAAGTCGTGAATTATCCGATTGCGCATGGGTGATATTCGACGCAAAAACTAGCCCTAACAGCATAAAGAGTGCGTAAACCAGATGGTTTCGAGTTTGGTTAGATATCAAACTTAACATAACTCTAAGTTCGGGAATATTATGTAAAAAAACGAACCGGGTTAAATCGGCAATATTTTACTTCCCCTGACCGCGTAATACCGTGCGTACAGTATATATCAAAATCTTAAAATCCAGGGCCAGAGACATATTCTCGATGTACATGATATCGTAGCGAAGACGCTGCAGCATTTGGGCCAAATTTTCAGCATACCCATACTTTACTTGACCCCATGAAGTAATCCCAGGTCTCACCTTCTGGAGGTGGGAGAAATGAGGCGCTTTTTCTTTGATTTTATCAATGAAATACTGTCGTTCAGGACGTGGACCTACCAGCGACATCTCCCCTTTTAAAACATTCATAAATTGAGGCAATTCATCAAAACGCATCTTACGCATCCACTTCCCCGATGAGGTAATACGAAGGTCTGCACCGGAGCTCAACTGAGGGGTTCCTGCTTCAGCGTTCACGACCATTGTACGGAACTTTATTATTTTAAAGGGGACCCCATACCTACCAATGCGCTCTTGAAGATAAAAGACCGGACCTGTTGAGGAAGTCTTTACAACAATGGACAGCAAGATGAATAACGGAGAGATCATCACCAATGCGACCAATGAAGAAACGATATCAATGGTCCGTTTCAGAACCATTTGCCAATGTGACATCACGAATCTATCGACATGAATAAGTGGCGTCCCGTAAACTGCTCCTGACCGCACATTCCCGCTCAGAATATCGTAAAGACCAGGAACTACTTTCACTGAGAGGTTTCGACCTTCAAGAATGGTAAGCAATTTAACCGTGTTTTCTCTGTCAGATGGCTCAACAGCTACAATGACATCCTCAATGTGATACTTATCTAAGACCACATCAATATCCTTCACCCCCCCGAGACGCTCAAGTTTGTTCGTCATTGCAGGAGCTTCTTGATTCACCTGAATAAAGCCCAAAAGATTAAAACCAGAAGATAAATATTCATTCTGAAGATCATTCGTTAATTGTAGGGCTGTTTCTGCACCCCCTAAGACAAGCGTTCTAAATGCCCAATCACCCCCTCTTATCTTTCGCAAAGTCCTCGACACAATAGCCCATCTTCCCATGGTGGTGAGAATTAAATGCCCTAACACCAACACCCCAAACGTATAATAATACTGATGATAACTATTCACAAAATCATCTAACAACAACACAAAAAACAACACAATAGACCCTACACCTGTCGCGATTAAAGGTTGGCTTAACTCAAGGGCTCTGTGTCTTCTGCGGGGAGCGTTGTACATTCCCAACACAGCATACAATCCCACCCAAAAAACAGGCACAAGTATGATTCCGTAGGTGTAATCCACATCGAATTCCCATGAGTCAAAATCCCAAGACCAAACCTTCTCAACCTCAACTTTCCGATGAATGAACAACGTAGCCCAAGCGATTGCAGCGGAAATCACATCCGACAGTACGTAGTGCCAAGGCAGTATTCTATCTACTCTCCTCCCCGACCTCATTTGTAATACACCAATTTAAAATTATCAACCAAAACATACCCCGACTCTTCCCCGAGATCCAAGATGGCATCTAACGTCAATTCATACCCAAATGCAGAAGGGGTAGAAAATACCATTGGACCTAAATCCAGATACATTTTCTTCCATTCTTCCCCAGTGGGATTAAGCACAATGATCGGCGTCCTCTCGGGAGTTCCTCCACCGATCGCTTCAAGACCTACGGCAAATGAGTTGTCACAACGATAATTAAACTCCAAATAGATCGGACCCGATTGGGGAAGGTTATAGAGCTGTTCCTGAGTGGTTGATGTAACCTGACTCTGTTCTGGGGACAGCAAGATCAATCCACTTGCGTTTCCTTCAAACACCAAATCTGGATTTACAGTTCTCACCACCTCTGCTGTGCTTGTATTGTTTGCTTCAAATCTATTTGCACTTTCAAAATCCTCCGCCAAAATAATTTGCGCACTTTCTATATAATTTGAATGAAATTCAACGGTCTTCATCCCGCCAGGAATATTCTCGACTTCCAATTCCATCGCCTTATAAAATGGATATGGTTTGCGTGTCGCAGAGATCCCGTTGACTCTGATACCTGCTTGAACAATGAGCTCGGAAACACCCACACTTGTATCCGTTATAAAAGGAATACTCGCCGGAAGGGGGAACACGCCTAAGACATCCGTTTCAGTGTACACCCAAACTTCATTGATGTTATTCGAACTCGTACCTTGATCCTGAGTTGTGACCAAATCAAAGGATGAAACGATGACTTCAAATGGATCACCTGGCTTGTCAGACCATAGACCACACCCTGAAAGCATCGCTGTCAATGCGAATGAAAATAGAACTTTATAGTTGGAATTCACTTGAATGGGTTTCTTTTGACAAATGTACAGACCTAAGCGCGGAGTCAATCATGGACAACGAACGCACTTTGTCGCACCAGGCACAATAAGGATCCTTCCCACCGGGATAACCTCTCCACAACCAACACAACGACCGAACTTATCATCATTTAGTCTCGCAAGGGCAGATTCTAAGCCTTTACGCTGGATCTCTAATTGCCTTAATGCAGCCTCATTTATGCTGCGATTGTTAATGGCATCCATGCGACTAACCCTACCTATTGCTACGGATGGAGGGATGGGCTCCGTCAATTCTCTGTACTCAAGAATACGTTCGTCAATGTCAATAATCTTGCGATGAATACGATTGCGGATATCTATCTTCTCTTTGTCGGTCAACATGGGCACAATATGGCTAATTTTGCACTACCTACAATCCAATTAACTACTCAATTTCAGAGAACATGAAGTTTTTTATCGATACAGCCAACCTAGAACAAATCCGTGAAGCTTCGGAATTTGGTGTTCTTGACGGAGTAACAACCAACCCGTCTCTGATGGCGAAAGAAGGAATCTCTGGAAAAGAGAATATCATCGCACATTATAAAGCAATATGTGAAATTGTGGATGGGGACGTTTCTGCTGAAGTCATCGCGACTGATTATGAGGGAATGATTAAAGAAGGCGAAGCATTGGCTGCGCTTCATGAAAACATTGTCGTAAAAATCCCGATGACAAGGGACGGAATTCGCGCCATTTCATATTTCACTGATCAAGGAATTAGAACGAACTGCACCCTTGTGTTCTCTGCTGGACAAGCACTTCTTGCAGCAAAAGCTGGAGCGACATATGTCAGCCCTTTTATAGGACGACTTGACGATATAAGCACTGATGGACTGGAGTTAATCGAAACCATCCGTGAGATTTACGACAATTACGAATTTTCAACTCAAATCCTGGCCGCGAGCGTTCGCCACACAATGCATATCATCAACTGTGCACAAATTGGCGCTGATGTCATGACGGGGCCACTTAGTGTCATCCTTGGATTACTGAAACACCCTTTAACGGATGCTGGTCTCGCTCAGTTTTTAGCGGACCATGCAAAAGCGAATAGCTAAACGATTGCATTCGTTTAAAAGTATTCACCCTCATTTTGATCATCAACATTCATCCCGACAATCCCGATCCGAAAGGCATACGGGAAGCTGTTAAAATACTGAATCGAGATGGGGTCATTGTCATTCCTACAGACACCGTTTACAGTTTCGCCAGTGTCCTTGGAAACAGCAAGGGGTTTGATCGGATCGCCCGAATTAAGGGCCTTCGCCCCAACAAAGCTCACTTCTCTTTGCTGTGCTCAGACTTAAGTGATTTGGCGCAATACACACGGCCATTGCCGAACGAGGTTTTCAAACTGATGAAGAGAGCATTGCCTGGTCCATTTACATTTATTTTGGAGTCTGGAGGAAATGTTCCAAAGCTATTCCGAAGTACGAAAAAGACCATAGGCATCCGTGTTCCCGACAACAACATCGCCCGTGCAATCATGCGCGAAATCGGCAAACCACTGATTGTGTCATCTGTGCACGATGAAGACCATGTGCTTGAATATACAACAGACCCCGAGCTCATCGAAGAACGTCAAGGTCATGCTGTGGATGCCGTAATCAATGGAGGGTATGGAGAACTTTACGCTTCTACAATTATAGATTGCACATCCGGCATACCCGAAATAATTAGAGAAGGGCGAGGTGATATAAGCGGATTGATTTAATCTCTGGCTTTCGCTTCTAACATCGGAACAAATGCGGCAACGCCGTGATCCTTCTTATGAAACTCTGACTCTCCGACCCTGTCAATGGTAAGCATGCGTTGTGTCTCACCCTCGCCTACTGGAATCACCAACCTACCACCTATGGCAAGTTGACTCAAAAGCGCCTTGGGAACAAATGGGGCACCACAGGTGACAATAATCCCCTTGTAAGGAGCAAACACTTCCTTCCCTTTATATCCATCTCCATAATAAAGTGTAGGAGCATAGCCCATTTTCTTCAACAAAGGTCCAGAGAGGTCATGAAGATCCTTCTGTCTTTCAATTGAATATACTTTCATTCCAAGTTCACAAAGCACAGCACATTGATACCCTGAACCAGTGCCTATTTCGAGCACTTTGTCACCCGATTTACACTGAAGCAATTGCGTTTGATGCGCGACGGTTTGTGGCTGAGATATGGTTTGTCCTGAAGCAATCGGAAACGCCTTATTTGTATACGCAAATTGTTCGAAAGAGGAATCTAAAAAAAAATGTCGTGGCACATTTCCAATGGCAGATAAGATTTCCTCATTGCAAACATCCAAGTCTCTGAGTTTTTCCACCAACTTCTTGCGAAGACCTTTGTGCCTGTAATTATCCTCTGTTTTCACAATAGAAAGATAATGCACTGATCTTTTAAATTGTGGATAGATTGTGGGAATTCTCAATAATCAATTTGTTGAAAAGCCCCCTAATTTTATCACATGAAAAAGCATTGGTTTAATTGTAAGGTGAGTTATATGAAACCCGACTCTGAGGGGACGGAAGCAAAAAAAACGG
>JAQCID010000024.1 GCA_027618855.1 Bacteroidota bacterium
TCGGGATTGTAGTTGATGTTTTAGACGACGAAGTACAGATGGATTTCAACCATCCATTTGCAGACCTAGACCTTCATTTTTCCGGTCGAATTTGTGATATAAGAGAAGAGGCCTAAACCACGCTCTTAGGTGTAACTTCGCACCATGGAACGTACGGAGATACAAGAATTGGGAGAGTTCGCTTTAATAAATCGGCTCACGAAAGAATTACAGAATAACGCACCATCTACTTTGTTAGGTGTGGGTGATGACGCAGCTGTAATTGACCCCTTAGGCAAACGAGTAGTTGTCTCGACAGACATGCTTGTGGAAGGAGTGCATTTCGATTTGAGTTATGTGCCGTTAAAACATTTGGGATATAAAGCGGTGATCTCAAACATCAGTGATGTTTGTGCAATGAATGCCAAACCCACTCAAATACTCGTAGGCCTGGGAGTCTCAAATAGGTTTTCTGTCGAAGCCCTCGAGGAGCTTTACGATGGAATCAAGACGGCGTGTCAGCTTTATGAAGTAGATCTCGTTGGAGGAGACACAACCTCGATTCCCTCAGGACTTACCTTGTCTGTGACAGCTCTGGGGCTTGTCGATCCAGAGAAAATTGTCACACGCTCAGGAGCCAGTGCGGGAGACTTGCTTGTGGTTTCTGGAGAGCTTGGGTCTGCGTATTTGGGCCTACAGGTTCTAGAGCGTGAAAAAGCAGTCTTCAAAGAAGCCCCAACGGCGCAACCAGAACTCAATGATCACAGCTATATCATTGAACGTCAACTCAAGCCAGAAGCGAGGACGGATATCATAAGAGAGCTTGCAGACCTTGAGATTAAACCCACAAGCATGATCGATATCTCTGACGGTTTGGCCTCAGAATGTCTTCATATAGTTGCTGCGAGTGGTTCGTGTATATGAGGAGAAACTCCCAATGAATCCCAAAACATATGATACCGCGCGCGATTTCAACCTAGACCCTACGGTTTGTATGCTCAGCGGCGGCGAGGATTATGAGCTTTTGTTTACGGTGCATCAAGATGATTTCGAAAAAATACGCAATCATCCCAAACTCTCCATTATAGGGCACATGACTGAGGATGTAAATGAGCAAATAATGGTGACCAAAAGTGGCCAAGACATCCAACTCAAAGCGCAGGGTTGGGACAGTATAAAAGAGTAAAAGAGAAGATACATGTGTGGAATAGCTGGCGTTTTCGGAATTGAGAATTTCCCAGAGGGGGAGGCACAGTCCGCAGCGTTAAAAATGGTGGATGCGATGTCCCACCGTGGTCCAAATTCCAAGGGCACCTGGTCGGACAACAAAAACCTCTCGTTGGGCCATTCTCGTCTTTGCATCTTCGATACGGAGTCTTCAGAAGCAAATCAACCCCTTATAGACAAGCCTACCGGAGACGCACTTGTTTTCAATGGCGAGATCTATAATTTCCGCTCCCTACGCGCTGAATTACAAGCCTCAAAAGAGAGCAATCACACGTTTAAAACTTCCGGGGATTCAGAAGTTTTGTTTGCTGCTCTTCGTACCTGGGGACTGGATAAAACCCTCCATAAGCTAGACGGTATGTTTGCCTTTGCGTGGTGGAACGCTGCCGAGGAGAAATTGTCAATGGCGCGAGATAGATTTGGAATCAAACCGCTTTACTGGTCCTCAGAAAACGAAAAAGGCGCCATCCTTTTTGCCTCGGAAGTAAGAAGTTTACTCGCTTCTGGATACATCGCGCGTCGCGTGAATAAAGATGCATTAACGGATTACCTGAGATATTCTACAGTCCACGCCGGCGACGATTGTGCAGGATATAAAACTATTGGAAGCTGGATGTGCGATCGAAATACAAGATGAATCTACAGAAGTTTTTCGTTGGTGGAATACCGCCTCTGAAACACAAAAGGCAAAGCGGAATCTCCCCCCGGAACTCGATTCCAATGCGATCGCAAAAGACCTTCGGGAGACCCTAACCTCTTCTGTTGAAGCAAGAATGCAATCCGATGTTCCCATCGGGGCGTTCCTTTCAGGCGGAATTGACTCCACGGCGATCGTTGGTCTTATGTCTGAAATATCTGAGAAGCCCATCGACACATTTACCGTGTCGATTGATGATTCTTCTTTAGACGAAAGTCAGTTTGCACGAAAGGTTTCTGAAAAATTCCATACCCAACATCATGAAATCCAATTAACCACGGATGATGTACTCCAAAAAGTTCCAGCTGCCCTTGAGGCAATGGACCACCCTTCTTTTGACGGATTAAACACGTACATCGTTAGCGGGGCGACCCACGAGGCTGGAGTCACTGTGGCACTAAGTGGTCTGGGTTCGGACGAAATATTTGCGGGCTACCCAGTTTTCGAACGATCTGTACAGCTCATGAAACATCAATGGATCGCTTCATGGCCGAGAGGTTTGCGACGTCTTGTGGGGATGTCATACCAAACCCTTTTTCCTAGAGAGGGGTCAAGAAAACGAGCGGAAATTCTCGCGGGCAATTATTTCGCCCTAGAACATACATACCCGCTTTCTCGTCAACTTTTTCTTGACTCAGATGTAAAACAAATTCTCGGTTCAAAAACACTGGCGAACAATGCTGTTTTCGAGTGGATCACAGATTCCTTTAGCCCGGGAACAGAGGCCTTTGCCCTTCCTTTTTTAAGCAAGGTTTCCCTTGCGGAACTCCACACATATCTAGGTCACACACTTTTGAGAGATACCGACATGTTCAGCATGGCTCACTCTTTAGAGGTCCGCGCACCATTTCTAGACCACAACCTGGTGACGAAAGTTCTCGCTTTGCCAGACAATCTCAAACCTCCTCGTTCTTCATCTAACCCACCCAAATCGCTTCTCGTAAAAGCGCTTGATGGCATTGTTTCAGAGGATATCTCAATGAGAGAGAAACAAGGTTTTGTGCTTCCTTGGGACGCATGGCTTAAGGGCCCTTTAGACCAAATCTATTCGGAGGGAATAGAGGCCCTCGCATCATCGGAATTCATACATGAGCGAGCGTTACAGAAGATTCTATCTTCTTCAACGTGGAGTCGGAAATGGAGCCTGTCGGTTCTTGGATATTATCTCAAGCGTCATGGACTCCGATAAAACCCGCATACTCGTTTCTTCGGAATGGTTCCCCCCAGCGTTTAAGGCTGGAGGCCCCATCCGAAGCGTATACAACCTCATCCTCGCGATGAAGTCGGATGGGGGAAACCCTGACCTGGAGTTTTTTGTGCTTGCTGGGGCGTATGATTTGGGAGAAGAAGAGAAGATGGAAGGATTGGATGAAGGAGTTTGGTCTCATCTGAAAGGCGTGTCAGGGGTTCAAGTCAGATATGAAAACCGCTTAAACTGGAGGAAATCAAACTGGAAGAATGTGTTTGAGGAGGTCAAGCCCGACGTGCTCTACTTGAACAGCCTTTTCAGCCTCGCATTTACGCTCAGGCCATTACAAATAGCAAGGGCGAAAGGCGTGAAAACAGTCCTTGCTCCCCGTGGAATGTTGGGCGCTGGAGCGCTTGAAATCAAACCCTTGAAGAAGTTTGTTTTCCTCAGCCTCGCTAGAAATTTAGACTTCTTTCGTGGCGTAGAATTTCACGCAAGTACCGAAGAGGAAGTACGTGAAGTGAACATGCATGTTCCAGGTAAAAAGGTTTTTGTGGCGAGAAATTTCTCGGACCCCACCCTTCAACCCCTCCCCACTACAAACCCTTCAGGATCGGTCAATTTGCTATGTCTTGGAAGAGTCCATCCTATTAAAAATCTTCTATTTGCCGTGGAAATATTGTCAAAGATGAATCTAAAGGGCAAAAAAGTAAGTGTCAATATCGTCGGACCTTCCGAGGATAAAAAGTATCTAGATTCACTCCTTCAGCTGTCCAATACCGGCTTGGAGGTTACCTACTCAGGAGCCGTTTCTCACCAAGGCTTACGTGAGGTATTTAAGAACACGCACTACCTTTTAATGCCCACGATGCACGAAAACTACGGCCATGCAATCATCGAATCTTGGGGGTTTGGCAGGCCCGTACTCCTTAGCGACAATACACCTTGGAGAGATTTACAAGAAAAGGGCCTGGGCTATTGTACACCCCTTAACCCTGCACTTTGGGAAGAGGTTTTTAAGGAGATCCTACTTGTATCAGAGCCGGATTTAAAAGGCATGTCTGCGAAGTGTAATGCGCGTTATCAAGAACTGGTATTTGACCCTGAAATACGAAAAGCAAACAGCGCTATTTTCACATCCACTTAGATCGCAATTAAACTTCCAACCATGGCTGCGCAAAAAAACAATTCAAATCGTATTTCAAATCTTTTCGGGATAAAATACCCCATCATTCAAGGAGGTATGGTTTGGTGTGCTGGATGGGAATTGGCCAGCGCAGTGAGCAATGCTGGAGGTTTGGGGATTATCGGTGCGGGGAGCATGTACCCCGATGTTTTAAAAGACCAAATAATAAAATGCCACGCAGCGACATCCAATCCCTTCGCGGTGAATGTCCCACTACTCTATCCCTCCGTGGAAGAGCACATGGAGATGATTGTTTCGCTGAAGGTTCCCATCGTTTTTACAAGCGCAGGAAGCCCCAAAACCTGGACTTCACACTTAAAATCTCACGGCATTAAAGTCGTCCATGTGGTAAGTAGCTCAGCCTTTGCGATTAAATCTGAGTTGGCTGGTGTAGACGCGGTTGTGGCAGAGGGATTTGAGGCAGGAGGACACAACGGCAGAGAAGAAACGACGACGATGTGTCTGATTCCTGCCGTATCTCAAGCCTGTCAGATCCCCGTGATCGCAGCTGGTGGTTTACACGATGGCAAATCGATTCTTGCCGCAATGGTTCTCGGCGCTGAAGGCGCACAACTGGGGTCTCGATTTGTGGCTTCGGAGGAATCATCAGCTCACCGTGCATTTAAGGATGCGGTCCTTTCTGCACAAGAAGGGTCGACAACGTTCACGTTAAAGGCACTTACCCCTGTGCGAATGCTTCACAACGCCCTTTTTAAAGAGATTGTACAAGCACAACAAAGCGGAGCCTCTCCTGAGCAGCTTCAAGAGATCATGGGTCGTGGCAAAGCAAAGAAGGGAATGTTTGAGGGTGACATTGAAAATGGCGAACTTGAGATAGGTCAAATAGCTTCACTGCTCAAATCAGTGCGCCCTGCAGGGGAGATTGTTTCAGAGATTGTGAATGACTACCGCGAAATAGGAGGAGCCAAGCTTGGTCAGAGGTTTGAATTTTAGCCGAAATGTTTTCGAACAGCCATTGCCACCCTCCGACTTGCCACTTCAAGGAGTTCGTCTAGGTTGGCCTCACGGATCTTTGTGACTGAACCGAACCTCGACATCAACTTCTTTTTAGTGGCGGGCCCTACGCCTTTAATTTCGTCCAATTCAGAATGCAATGACGCCTTGCTTCGTCTCTTTCTGTGATGCGCCAAAGAAAACCGATGTGCCTCGTTTCTCATTTGCTGAATAACCCTTAAAGTGGGCGACCTCTTGTCCAAATAAATGGGTGCAGAATCTCCGGCAAAGAAAAGTTCTTCGAGTCGCTTGGCGATTCCGACCACGGTAATTACACCCCTCAATCCAAGCTCTTCAACGGCTTCCATGGCGTGACTTACCTGCCCCTTTCCGCCATCTATCACAAGCAATTGCGGCAGACCTTTCTTTTCGTTAAGCAGGCGTTTATATCTGCGATAAACCGCCTCGCGCATACTGGCAAAATCGTCAGGACCTACTACGGTACGGATATTGAAATTTCGGTAATCGCGTTTGGCGGGCTTGCCATTTCGAAACACAACGCACGCAGAAGTCGGGCTTGTTCCCTGCAAGTTGGAGTTGTCGAAACACTCAATATGAACAGGGTGCTCTGTTAATCTTAGGTCCGCCTGCATGGTGTCCATAAGGCGTTTTGTCGCCGCTTCTGGATCAATCTGCTCCTGATGTTTCTGTTTGTCCTTCATAAAGAATCGCGCATTCTTTTCAGACATTTCTACGAGACGTTTTTTATCTCCTTTTGCGGGAACGGAAATAGAGACACCAGAGATTTCGAGATCAACATTAATCGGTGTAAATATTTTTTTACTCTGGCTGTTAAACTTTTCGCGAATAAGCGGAATTGCCGCTTCGAGAATTGCTGTGTCGGATTCATCCAGCCTTTTCTTCACCTCAAAGGTTGACCCCATCACGATTGCCCCTGAAACGATAAGCATGAAATTTACATACCCAGCACTGCTGTCACTTGCGATCGTAAACACATCTACGCCATCTATTTTGGGATGGACGACAGTGCTTTTTGCTTGATACTTGTCAAGTGATTTCAATTTGGAATTAAAGCTTTCGGCCCTTTCAAAAGCCAACCCCACGACCGCATCATTCATCTCTTTTTTCAAAAGATCTCTAACCTCTCCCAGGTTTCCTTTTAAAACATGCTGAATTGATTTTATGCTCTTGCTATAATCGTCCTCCGATTGCTTCCCTACACAAGGCCCCAAACAATTTCCGACGTGATACTCCAAGCATACTCTGAACTGTTTGTTCAGGATATTCTTCTCACTTAAATTCAACGAACACGACCGGATGGGATATAATTTCTTGCACAGATCGAGCACAGTCTTCATGCTTTTAAGACTTGTAAATGGGCCAAAATACTCCCCCTTTATGCCCATCACGCGCGTTGAAAAAACCCTTGGAAACCGTTCGTTTTTAAGAACAATAAACGGAAAGGTTTTGTCATCCTTCAGGAGGATATTGTAGATCGGGCGATACTCTTTAATAAGATTGTTTTCTAAAAGAAGCGCATCTTGCTCCGTGGGAGCAACAATCCACTCAATATCTCGGATTTTGCGTACGAGTAATTTGGTCTTGCCGTTTTCGTATGTTTTTCTATTAAAGTAACGAGACACCCGCTTCTTCAGGTCCTTCGCCTTCCCAACATAGATCACCGCACCGGCATCATTAAAATGTTTATATACCCCTGGCTGATGAGGGAGCCGAGCGAGGATGTTTTGTATGTGTTCTGAGGCCTTCATCTAGTTTCCCAAACTATTCCTTTTGCGCACTCTCTATCTGAGATATTTTCTCGGTAATCTCTAACAAAACCTCCTTCATCGCTACGGGATGTTCCCACCACCAGGTGTGACTCCTTTCAAACTCTGCTGCGCTCACGGCGTGCTTCTCGAAGATTTCAAAGTACGCACCACCCAACCTCTTTTTTACGTCATCATTTCTGAAAACCCGAACCTTTGCAGCCCCCTCAAGGATTTGAATATCCGCCATTAACTCAACGAATTCTAATCTTTCTAGAACGCCTTCAGGCGGATTTACATTTGCCAAATCCCGGGAATCTTCTGCGCAACCTACCCCTATAAATAAAATGAAGATTGCAGGTATTAAAATCCTATCTGTTAAACGAGAGACGCTGCCCAGCATGATTTCCGTTTTCAGTTAGAATATTTACGCCATTCCACACCCTCGTTCCATTGACCCATGTGCCTACTACATGGGATTTAAATTCGTGTCCCGTAAATGGAGACCATCCGCATTTGTAAAGAATATTTTCGCCCGTTACAGTCCATGCGGCGTCAGGATTAACAAGGACCAAATCAGCTTGATATCCCTCTCGGATATACCCCCTATTTTCAAGTTGAAAGCATTCGGCCACTCTGTGAGACATAAGTTCAACAACCTTTTCAACGGATATAACTCCCTGATGTACAAGGTCAAGCATTGCGGGCAATCCGTGCTGTACCAGAGGACCACCTGACGGCGCAGAAAAATATTTCCCACTCTTTTCCTCAACTGTATGAGGTGCGTGATCAGTGGCTACAACATCGATTCTACCATCGAGCAGAGCGGCTCGTATTGCGGTTCGATCTTTTTCGGTTTTTACTGCGGGATTCCACTTGATGTACGTCCCCTTATTGCTGTAATCGGCATCCGTAAACCAAAGGTGGTGTATACAAGCCTCAGCGGTAATTCGTTTCTCTGAAAGCGCCTTATTGCCATCAAATAGACTTAACTCTTTTGCTGTAGAAATATGAAGGATGTGGAGTCTTGTACCCAACTTTGAAGCAAGCTCTGCGGCTTTTGAAGAGCTTTTATAGCACGCCTCTGCACTGCGAATTAAGTGATGCTGATCTATGGGGACATTCTCACCCCACCGCTCTTTTGCAGTTGCAATATTTGCCCGAATTATAGACTCATCTTCACAATGTGTAGCGACCAAAGTGGGACTTTCTTTAAAGATCCCCTCCAAAACCTTTTCTTCATCCACCAGCATGTCTCCTGTAGATGAGCCCATAAAAACTTTGACCCCACAAATCCTTTTTGGATCAGTCTTCAGGACCTCATCAATATTGCCATTGCTCGCTCCCATAAAGAAGCTGTAGTTCACAGCACTTACCTCATCCGCCCTCTCATACTTGTCTTGCAGAAGTTCTTGAGTTAATGCTTGGGGAATGGTGTTTGGCATTTCCATAAAAGAAGTTATCCCTCCCGCTGCCGCTGCCGCTGATTCAGTCGCGATCTCTGCTTTGTGGGTTAGTCCAGGTTCTCGAAAATGTACCTGGTCATCAATACATCCCGGCATGAGCCAAAACCCTTTTGCGTTCACAACATCCGCCCCGCGTACTTCTTCTAATGTTAAAGACCCTTCTTTTACTTGTGCGATTGTTTCTCCTTCGACTAGGACGTCCCCGACAAAGACTCGCCCCTCATTTACAATATGGGCTTGGCTAAATAAAGTTCTACTTCCGGACATGTCGCAAATTTACCCTCATTTTCAATACGCCCCAGAATGCCTCATTAAAAATATCCATACTCATTTTAGAAGTGCCCAATTCTCGGTCACTAAATGATATTGGAATTTCTTCTATTTTAAAACCCTTTCTCTTCGCGCGCAACTTCATTTCGATTTGGAATGCATACCCTATAAACTCAACCGAATTGAGGTCAATTGCCTCAAGGACCTTTCTTTGATAGCCCACAAATCCGGCGGTGCTGTCACGAACCCCCAGCCACAAAATTAAGTTTACGTATAAGGATGCTCCTCGACTCATGATCCTTCTTTTCAAGGGCCAGTTTACCACACCTCCACCCTGAACATATCTAGACCCAACTGCGACTCCAGCCCCATTTTCAGCACATGATTTTTTTAAGCGAATTAAATCTACAGGCTTATGTGAGAAATCACAATCCATTTCAAAGACGTAGTTAAAATCTCTTTCAAGTGCCCACTTAAACCCCGCGATATAAGCAGTCCCTAAACCTTGTTTCCCCTTCCTCTCCAATAAAAAGATACGACTAGCGTACTTTTTCATTTGTGCCTTCACAAGATCAGCTGTACCATCAGGGCTACCGTCATCAACAATAAGCACGTCAAACTCCTGATCTAAACCCACAACGGCTTCAATCATCTTCACAACGTTTTCCTTTTCGTTGTAAGTAGGTATTATAACTAAACTGTCACTCATTTATTGCTTAAGTGGTCATTCTAAGGATGTTTAAATCTTCTTCTCTAAGATGTCTCCAATGTCCTCTTGGAATATCCTTCTTCGTGAGGCAAGCAAAGATTACCCGATCTAATTTTGCAACCTTATAACCGAAATGTTCAAATATTCGTCGCACGATTCTATTCCTTCCCGAATGAATTTCTACGCCTATTTCACGTGGATCTTCTTTCACAAAACTCGCCTTGTCAAACTTCACAAACTTGCCATCTAATTCAAACCCCTCAAGCATTTTCTCTAAATCTACTTTGCTGACCTTCTCTTTAAAAGTAGCGTGATATAAATTTCGCACACCCACTTTTGGGTGCGTAAGGCGTTTGGCCATTTCACCATCATTCGTGAACAACAACAAACCTGTTGTATCTCGATCTAATCGTCCTATTGGCACTACGCGCTCCTTGCAGGCGCCCTTAATAAGCTGCATAACAGTCCTTCGGCCCTGTGGGTCGTCATCAGTAGCTAAGAAGTTTTTAGGTTTATTTAGAAGAATATATTGCTTTGCTTCTGCTTTAATTGTCTCCCCTTCGACCTGTACCTTGTCAGTAAGCAAAACACGGAAACCCATCTCAGAGACAACCTCTCCATTTACACTCACGACTCCTGCAGCGATTAATACATCGGCATCACGTCTTGAGCAAATCCCTGCTTGAG
>JAQCID010000025.1 GCA_027618855.1 Bacteroidota bacterium
ATTTACCCCTTAACGGTTGCTGTAAGTGTAAATAGAAACAAGTCGTTATCTTGCTCTGTAAGTTCATATTCAATAGGTCCGGCACAACGTTTTGCCATACTCATCAATCCCAAACCGGCGCCTCCTTTTTCGCTGACCCCTTGTTCACAGAGAACTTCAATGTAACGTTTGCGTAATTCGAAATGGTTCATGCCATTGACAATGTTCAGCTTAGAACGTAGTGTTGCAGCCATGTCTAAATCAATGATATTTCCGCACTGAATTTGGAATCCGACGGGTGTATGCTCTATGGTTAAGTACAACTGTATTTCCCCATTTTCATCTATCCATCCGTGTCGATGTACGTTTTGAGTACACTCTATAAGTACATTGCAAACTCTTTTCATCTCTTTGCGTGCAGCCCCACTTTGGGCTACAGCACTTTCAGCAAGTAAGAGTATGGCGTCACCTGATTCCGCATGCAATGGACCCGTATACGACACAAGTACTCCCAAACTGTTGTTATGGGTATCAGAGACGCAATGCAATCTTGATTGCAGTTCTCTCATAAGTGTTGATTGGGTATTGGACAAGGATCGGGTCATTAGAAAGGAAGTAGCGAACAGAGGTAAAGTATCGACGAGTGAACATAAACGCCCTACGAACTGCTGAATACGCAATATAGGGGGCAGATATCACAATCCAAATTTTTAACGCTCGACTTTTCCACAACTAATTGTAAATCATTTCACTTAGGATTATAAATGCTGTGTCAGATTAATTGATGCCCCGTATCGATCTTTCAACTAAAATAGGATGTCCCTCAGGAGTTCGAATCATCTTGTAAAAGGATGGGTGCATGAAATTCACTGTTCGGTCAAATGCTCTATTCGAAAAATAACACTTCCATATTTCAAGGGCAATCCTTTTCGTGGTGTTCCAGGCATATGGATTGAAACCGGAGGGTCTGGGGAAGGAGTCTATCCAAAGTCTTGCTGATGGAAGGTTTGAAATTGACGTCGAAGACAATGATGGGGTATGGATGGGGATAGACATTTGAGTGGATATTTTGTTTTATAAAACGCTACACTACAAATGACATGACTTGCTACTCAATGTATTTACGTAGCACTTTTATCCGCGTTTTTACTATGAAAAACCGTTAAGTTCTTGAGATTTCTTGAGATTTTCAGATAGTTTTTCTTTCAAAATAGAGGGTTCCAAAACTTTTATTTCTGACGAATAACCCAGAATCCACTGTATTAATTCATAGGTTATAATCACGTTCAGGGTCACTTGAATTGAAGATTTGGATTTGGATATTTTCTGCGATTCGTGTAACGGTTTAGAGGACAAGTATCTTGCAAGAATTGGATTGCACTCAAAAACCACTTCGACTGGAGGTGAATCATCAATGACGGTGATGCCTATTGTGTGTGTGAAATACGTTTCGGAATTAAAGTCCAACGACTGAGTGAATGTGACGCTTTCGTCAGATTTTATTTTTACGATTCGATCACACCCGAAGGTTCGAATTATTTTACGTGCTGGATCCCACGCGATTAAATACCAACTATTCCGATATTCCTTCAGCAAGTATGGGTGAATTTCGTATGTCGTTTCTACATCAGACGAAAATTTTCGATAGGTAATTTCGGCTGGAAAATGATTTCTTGCTGCATGGAGAAGCGGTGCGAGATTTTGTGACCCTCTCGCAGATGGCGTAGATTCAAATTGCATATATCGATCGACACTCGAGGTGTCAAGGTTTGGAGCTACAGAGAGTCGATCCGCGATTTTGCCAATGGCCAAATCAAATTGCTTAAAAATGGGGAGATCTCTGAATTGAATCAATGTATTTGCCGCAAATCGAATGGCATCGATGTCGTCCTCGTTGAGCTGTATTTCGTTGATGCTGTATCCTTCATCTTCATAATAGTATCCACGTTTGTCTCTGTGGTAAGAAATAGGAGCGTAGTATCCCAACTCGGACTCATTCCTCATCGCCCAAATATCTTTCTCTATTGTTGATTCACTAATGTTTACACCATCACTTCCATATAAAGCTTCCTCACAAGATGATCGCAAATCCTCCTTGGATGGGAACGGATTTCGTGTATTGCTGATGCATCTGTCAATAATCCGATAACGGAGTAATGCGTATTTGTTAGCGGGCATTGTTGATCTCTGAGTTTAATTTATAACGGGTGATCCCCGCGAGACCTCGTGGAACATATTGCGGGTCGTGGGTTGTTGGCAATCCAACGCGTGGGTAAGTTCTCCCTGTATTGTGCATATGGAAACAGTTTTTGTATTCACCTCGACGAAGTCGATCTCCATATGTAATGTTAATCCAGTTTACTCCGTGGTAAACCCCTCTGTCGCCTCTGATGTCACGAATTTGTACGTCGAGCAAAATACATTTGTACCCCATCAGCTGGAAAGGCCCCCAAGAGGTAGCAAGGTTCTTTAGCGCTTCGTCAGAGGCATTGGCAAGGTGTGATGGAGTGATGTTCTCGAAGTTCTTGCGCTTGCCATCACGGACTGCTTGAAGACGTCGAAAAACATGCGGTTCAAATCGTTCGCCTGCGGGTCTTATCCCTGAGCATTCCAATTGAATAAGTGCCATTAAGTATTCATAGGGCAAATTGAATGCCGCGGCTGCAGTTTGCACATCCACAGAGTAATTGTCCACAACCGATGCAGATCCTGCTTTGTCGTTTGAGGATTGCCACGGGGTCACAAAATGTGTGTTGTAATATGTATATCCAAAATAGAGCGCGCCGAAAATGAAGAACGCTCCCAATCCATGATAAATTCTGGAGTGGGGACGATTCTTTGATTGAACCCTCCGTTTTTTATGTTTTTTCTTTGCCATTTATAATGCCCCTACAATCAAGGTGTGAATTAAGTGGATTATTGGGAGAATAACTAACGAAGGGAGTAAATCTATCATTTTAAACGATTTAATATCCATGAGGTCTATTCCCAAGGCCAAAAGTAAAATCCCTCCGGTTGCTGTAAGGTCCAGTATGAGTTCTGGTGAAATGCTTTGGCCAAACCCCATGAAAAACAATGTCAACCCCCCTTGAATAAGGAGAACCCCTATTGCAGAAAACAGAACGCCTTTCCCCAAAACTGCGGACAGAAAGAAAGAGCTGATCAGATCCATCGTCCCTTTAATAAAAAGCAAATGTGATTTCCCATTCAATCCCTCCTCCATGCATCCGATTAATGTTAAGCCTCCGACACAAAACAACACGGTGGCTTTAATGAACCCTGAACCCAGAGAGGGTTCGTCCAGCGTTATTCCGTCTGGGTTGTCTGATGAAACTTTGTCGAATCTGGAAGTAAATTTTGTCAAACGATCGTGAAGAGAAAGTGTTTGGCCTAGAAGGGTGCCTAACACCAAAGCGAGAAAAATATCAATGGGTTCAAGCATTCCAGTGATCATATCTACACTTAATGCAACAGTAAATAGGCCAAATACAACAAGTATTTTCGTCTGACTTTTATGGGAAATATATTTCTTAGAGAGCAGGCCTATTGTCGATCCGGCAGCTACTGCAACAGCATTGAATAATGTTCCTATCATATCGTTGTCTTCATTCTACGGTCCCAAGTTACATTTGTGGAACCGTATTCAAAATGTATGCGGGTAAAACTAGATATAAAGCGGTGAAATTTACCCTTGAAAAGAAGGATACAGGCTCCAGTGCGCGCGCGGGGTCTTTGGAAACAGATCATGGAGTGATCCAAACCCCAATTTTTATGCCCGTCGGCACAGTCGGTTCTGTGAAGGCAGTTCCTCAATCTGCACTTGTAAATGACATTAATGCGGAGATCATATTGGGCAATACCTATCACCTTTATTTAAGGCCAGGTATGGACACGATGGAGAAGGCTGGAGGCTTGCATAAATTTATGAGCTGGGACAGACCTCTTCTCACAGACAGTGGTGGGTATCAAGTTTACAGTCTGGCCAACAATAGAAAGTTAACCAAAGAAGGGGCTACGTTTCGCAGTCACATCAATGGAGATTTGATGTCATTCACCCCAGAAAGCGTGATGGATATTCAGCGTACAATTGGTGCAGATATTATTATGGCCTTTGATGAGTGCCCTCCACACCCCTGTTCAAAAGAGTATGCCAAAACATCCATGCAGCGCACCCACCGTTGGTTAGATAGATGTGTGAACCGCTTGGCAGAGACCGAGCCCAAGTACGGATTTAATCAAGAGCTATTTCCTATTTTACAAGGAGGGTCCTATGAAGACTTGAGGAAAGAATCTGCAGAATATATTTCTAGAGTTGATGCAGCAGGTTATGCGATTGGTGGACTTAGTGTGGGTGAGCCTACAGAGGAAATGTACAAGACTTGTGATTTGGTTTGCGGGATACTTCCAGAAGACAAACCCAGATATTTAATGGGTGTTGGAACGCCGGTAAATATTTTGGAGAACATTGCGTTGGGAGTAGATATGTTCGATTGTGTAATGCCTACAAGGAATGCGAGGACAGGTACGTTATATACTTGGGGAGGCATTGTGAATATCAAGAATAAGAAATGGGAGGATGATTTTTCTGCATTAGATCCGTTGGGTTCTGCAAGCGTTGACAAGATGTATAGCAAGTCATACGTGAGACATCTGATTCGAGCGAATGAATTGGTGGGCATGTATATTACCAGCATTCACAATCTCAGTTTTTATTTGGACTTGGTGCGAGAAGCTAGAAAGCATATCATTCAGGGAGATTTTGTTGCCTGGAAAAATAAAATGGTGGTTCAGATTTCTCAAAAACTTTAATGTGATTCATTGACAGTGAAGCTCCTCGATCGATATATCATACGTAAGTTTTTAAAGACTTTTTTCTTTATGTTGGGGGTGTTCTGTGTCATTGCGGTTGTTTTTGATTTGGTTGAAAATATCGGTCGATTAATCACGAATGGTGCCCCGCTGTGGGAGACGGTAAAATATTACGCAGCTTTTTGTTTCTTTTTTGCCAACCTGTTAAGTGGGTTTATCGTGTTCTTGACCATCGTTTGGTTTACGAGCCGACTTGCGCAGCAAACAGAAATCATTGCCATGTTGAGTGGAGGTATGGCATTCAGACGTTTCTTGAGACCTTATTTTGTGGCCGCTTCTGTCTTGGTGGCACTTTCTCTCTTGCTTACACACTGTGTGGTTCCACTTGCAAATCAGAGCAAGCTAGACTTTGAGATGCAATGGATTCATGTTGACTTTCATGTAAAAGACCAAAACCTTTATCGAGAAGTTTCTCCTGGTACGATTGCATATTTCAGAAGTATTACGTACAGCAGAAAAACGGGGTACAGGTTCCAATTGGAACGATGGAATAAGGGCAACACCAGATTGGAACAGAGTATAAGTGCGGCGAAGGGGACGTGGATGGAGAAGGATGGTTTGTGGCGACTAGTGAACGTTCATGTTCGAGAGTTTAATGAAAATGGTACTGAGTCTTTTAAGTTTGTCAATCAACTGGACACACTTTTACCGATGAAGCTGGATGATTTTGCCCAACGGGCAGAAATTGTAAACAGTATGACGACTTCTGAGCTGAGTAGCTATATCGAAAAGGTGAAATTGCGTGGCGCAGATACTTCTGCTTTTGAGTTAACCAAACACGCGAGGACGTCCACTCCTTTTGCGATTTTCGTTCTCACCTTGATCGGAGTAGGAATTGCCGCTAGAAAACAAAGAGGTGGCATAGGCGTTCATCTATTTATTGCGGTACTTGTTGGTTTTACGTTTGTATTTACATCACGCATCATTTCAGTGTATGCCGCCACAATGACCATCCCGGATTTCTTGCCTGTAAGTGATGGAGGAATACAATTGCTGGCTTCGTGGCTCCCGAATTTACTCTACCTATGTATTGGCTTCTACATTTATGCCAAAGCGCCGAAATAAACAAAATACCCCTCTTTAGATGCTTTTTCAGCAACTTTTTGAGCCATTTCTGTCATTTTAGAGTCTTTTAGTGGTTTCCCTGTTTTTTCGAAGATTCCATACACGGAGGATCCACTTCCTGTCATCTGAATGTAATCTGCCTCAGAATTTCTCAGGAGTTGAAGTGCTTTTTTGACCGGCTCAAATCTGTTTGTGACTGGGATCTCGAAATCATTCATGAATACACCACTCCATTTTTCAACGGGAGAGTCTAAGAAGCCGTCACTGTGTTTATTCATGTGTAGAGGACCATGGTGCACTTGGTGTTCTTTCTTGCGATCATCCTCTTTCAGCCAAGCAAAAGCTTCTGAAGTGTTTATATGGACACGGGGATGTATGATGAGAATCATCATCTCCTCAAGTCGAAGCGCCCCTTGTTCATTGAGAATTGGGGTGAGGATTTCTCCTCTTCCCGTGACAAATGAAGTTCTGTTTTTTACAAAAAAAGGACAGTCACTTCCCAACTCCTCGGCATATTTCTCCAGGGAGTCCTCGCTTAATCCCAGGCTACAAATGTCATTGATGGCCTTCAGCATAAAAGTACCATCCGAACTCCCTCCTCCAAGTCCGGCACCTGTGGGGATGATTTTATGCAGTTTTGCTTCTAAGGCTGGTAGACTAAATTGTTTAGACAATATCTGATGCGCTCTGACGATGGTGTTGTCTTGAATGCTGCCATTCACCTCTAGGCCAGAACATTCAAATTTCAATTCACCATTAGGTGCATTGTCCAGTTTATGAACCTCTAGAATGTCACACAGTTGGGTAGGAACGAAAATACTTTCAATATTGTGGAAACCATCTTTCCGTCTGGCGAGAACTTTAAGTCCCAAATTGATTTTGGCAGGAGGGAAGTAAATCAATTAATCAAAGTATCCAAAACGTTTCAGTTTGCTTTCATCATTCCTCCAGTCCTTATCCACTCTCACATATAAATCGATGAAGACCTTCTTGCCTAGGAACGTTTCAAGTTCTTTTCTAGCATCGGTGCCTACTCTCTTGATCATATTTCCTCCAGATCCTATGACGATCATCTTTTGAGATTCTCGGGCCACTCTAATCTCAGCCCTAATATGAAATATATGTGGCTCCTCCCTGAACTCTTCGACTACAACTTCACAGCTGTAGGGTATTTCTTGCTTGTAATGCGTCAGAATCTTTTCTCTGACGATTTCAGACACAAAAAACCGCATAGGCTTGTCAGTCAGTTCGTCCTTGGGAAAGAAAGGATGTCCTTCGGGAAGACGTGCGACAATGCTATCGAGTAAAGTATCTACATTAAAATTGTGGAGCGCACTAATCGGAGCTACTTGTGCTCTCGGTATTTTCTTTTTCCAATAATCAGCTCTTTTCATGGCCACCTCTTGCCCCTCCAAATCTACTTTATTAATTAAAACAAAGACCGGAATGTCCATGTTGGCGATTTTGTCAAAAGTAGCTTCGTGTGCCATTGTGTCCTCGTAAACATCAGTCACAAGAATAAGAATATCCGCATCTTGAAGAGCGGTTTTCACAAATTTCATCATCCCTTCCTGCAGTTTGTATGCGGGGTCAAGAACGCCGGGGGTGTCGCTATACACGATTTGCCAATTGGGCTGGTTGACGATGCCCATGATGCGGTGGCGTGTCGTTTGGGCTTTCGCATTGATAATGCTAATATTCTCCCCTACAAGACGATTCATAAGTGTACTTTTCCCTACGTTGGGTGATCCTACAATGTTCACAAAGCCTGCTTTGTGTCCTTCAGGATACTCTGCCCCTGCAGGCATTGGAGGTAGATCTGGGAGACCTACTCCTTCGGGTTGTGTTTTTTCTTCGCTCATATTCGTGGATACAAAGGTACGATGATGCAAGGCGCCGTCTACTCTTTAAGCCAAGCGATCAGCATAAGCCTTTGCGCTTCGTTAAGCCTGGCATCTGCATGTGTGATTTTGTATGTCAGAATGGGCATCCACTTCTTTTCAATCAGCTCGGCGGACTTGTTTTTCAAGGAGTCTTTCTGCGCGGGTGTATATGTGTCCCAAAGTGAAAAATTTACTTTTGATCTGCCGTTGTTGATGTGCCCCTCCAGCCACCAGCTTACCGGAGCAACATGGCTGTACCAAGGGTATTGGGTTTGGTTTGAATGGCAGTCGTAACATACGGATTGGATGAGTTTTGTTACATCCTGAGGCGCTTCTTCTAACGCAAGGAAGTCCGATTCAGGCGTGATTTTAACAGGCGTCTTGTCTGTCGTTTTCAATTGTATTGCTACGAAAATGATGAGTAATGTTATGAGTACACTGCGTTTGCTAGGTCTTTTAATCATATGGTGAAGATATTATATAAGTTTGTAAATGAACAAAAGCCGATCCGTGAGAATCGACTTTCGTTCATTACATCGTATCGCATTGGGTTGAATTGCGGTGTGCTTGTTCACCCCTATACTGTTATTTTTCAGGATCCAGTTCCAACATCACTTTTTGAATATCGTCTGCTTTGGCTGCTGCTTCATCACTCAACTTTCTATTCTTTGTCGAAAGCAAAAAGGCCTGCTGCATGAGTTTTTTATATTCAGCATCTAGTTTTTCGTACTTGGATTTTTTTCTAAAAAAACGAATCATGTGTGAAAGATTTTATTTAGAGCAACTTTACGGTAGTCAAAAATCGTCTTCAGTTTTTTTCGAATAAATATGAAGTTAATGAAGTCCCCAATCAGTCCAAATGGCAGAGCGTACGTGACGATATCAGTCATGCGCACATGATGTTCATCAATGACTTGAAAGATATGTTGGTGATGCCATAATTTATAGGGTCCATACACCTGTTTGTCAATAAAGTATTCATGTTTCTTCACATGACTGATTTCCGTTACCCACTTTGCATTGATGTTAAGAAGAGGCTTAATTCTATAACTAATAATCATACCCTCTGTCATCTCCGTATTTGTAGATGTCATTATCTTAAAGCCAAGGTTTGATGGTGTTAGATCTTTAAGGTTAGATGGGTCAGAAACAAAACGCCATAGATTCTCAATGTCACTTTTAACAACCTGCTCATTCCTTATTTGGTAAAATCCCATAATGACTTCCTGCTTTTTGAGTTATTGGAACTCAACAAATCTCTTCACTGTTTTTCCAGACTTGTAGATATCGAATACAATTGTATTTGTGGTGTTGAAATTGATTTCTCTTCCTGTGATGTCTACGCTGTATAAATAGATGTCATTTTCTACTGTTGTGTTAAATTCAGTGATGTTATTAACGGTTGTTTCGATCACTGCATCAATGACATGTACAACACCGTTGTCTGCTTGAAGATCTGCTACAATCACAGTTGCATTGCCAATCATCACCACACCATCGTTGATTGATACCATCACTTCACCTCCTTGTAGTGTGGTGATCATCATTCCGTCTGACAAATCGGTGCTCAATGTAGTACCTGAGACGACATGGTTTAGCAATATTTGCGTGAGGAGTCCAGTAGGGTCTGCGAGCAATGTTGCAATCACGTCTGCAGGAATTAAGCTGAATGCATCATCTGTCGGAGCAAACACTGTAAATGGTCCCTCGGATGCAAGTGTTTCATCTAGTCCAGCGGCTACAATGGCTGCTTCTAGTGTGTTGTGTGCCGGAGAGTTTTCAATAATGTCGAAGACTGTGTTGGTTGGCATTTCAGGAACCAATATTGCATCGATCACATGTACAACACCGTTGTCTGCTTGAAGATCTGCTACAATCACAGTTGCATTGCCAATCATCACCACA
>JAQCID010000026.1 GCA_027618855.1 Bacteroidota bacterium
AACAAGACCCAACCTATTCTCCCCCGAAATCCAGGCACTGACTTTCAGTTGGAGAGGTTTTGCGACATTCAAATAAACAGGAGCGCAGTAGAGCAACGTTGCGCGAGCTATGGGACACGAAGAAGCATCAAAAAGGACAAACAAGCTGCTTGGCTTATCAAGGTCATCAGCTTAATCGACCTCACAACTTTGGCCGGTGACGACACAAACGATCGTGTAAGACGGTTGTGCAGAAAAGCGATTCACCCAGTGAATGAACAGTTGCTGAAGAAACTTGAATTGGAATCCTTAAATATTTCGACCGCTGCAGTATGTGTTTACCATGAAATGATCTCTGGTGCAGCAAAAGTATTAAAAGGGACAGGCGTTCATTTGGCCGCCGTATCCACTGGGTTTCCTGCTGGACTTTCTCCACTTCCTTTAAGAATAGAAGAAATAAAATACTCCGTGGATCAAGGTGCAGATGAAATTGACATTGTCATAAGCAGAAGACTTGTTCTGGAGGGGAAATGGGAGGAACTTTACCACGAGGTGAGGATGTTTCGTGAAGCGTGTGGTGAGGCACATTTAAAAACAATACTCGCGACAGGTGAATTGGGAAACCTGAGTACGATTGCAAAAGCATCACAAGTATGTATGATGGCTGGCGCAGATTTCATCAAGACCTCTACGGGAAAAGAACCCACGAACGCGACACTGCCTGTTTCACTTGTCATGGTAAGAATGATTCGAGAATATTATGAGTCGACGGGCTACATGGTCGGATTTAAACCGGCAGGAGGCATCAGCGACACAAAGACTGCATTACAATTTATGACGATGATGCAAGAAGAACTTGGAAGAAGATGGTTAGAGCCTGATTTATTTAGGTTTGGTGCATCAAGTCTTTTGGGAGATATTGAACGTCAACTTGACCATTATTCTAGCGGGTATTACTCCGCTGCTTATCGCCATCCTATAGCATAGAAAACATGAAATTATCTAAATCTATCGAAGAACTAGAATACAGCCAAGCACTAGAAAGTGACAAGGAGGCTGTGGAATGGCTTGAGTCGAATGGCAGAAAGTTTGGGCAATTTATAGGGGGCGAATTTCTTTTCCAAAAAAATGCCGATCAAATAAAGGTCACAAACCCAGCTGATTCAAGTATTCTGGCAGCCATTGAAATTGCCGATGACAAAACAGTTGATTTGGCTGTCACTGCTGCTATAAAATCACAGAAGTCGTGGTACAAAGCTGGCGGACATGCCAGGGCGAAAGTTCTATATGCCCTTGCGAGACTCATTCAAAAGCACGCGAGAGTTATTTCAGTGCTCGAAACGTTAGACAATGGAAAGCCCATACGAGAAAGCCGAGATTCAGATATTCCGCTCGCAATTAGACACTTTTACTATCACGCAGGGTGGGCTCAATTACAGGAGTCAGAGCTCGCAGGTCAAGAACCTGTGGGCGTAGTAGCTCAAATAATTCCGTGGAATTTTCCGTTTTTAATGCTTGCATGGAAGATTGCTCCAGCGATCGCAATGGGGAATTCTATTGTCCTGAAACCTGCTGAATCTACACCCCTTACAGCCATGTTTTTTGCACAGCTCTGCACGGAAGCAGGTGTCCCAAAAGGTGTGGTCAATATTGTTAACGGAGCCGGGAATACTGGGGCAACACTTTCAGCGCATCCCAATGTCAATAAAGTGGCGTTTACAGGTTCGACTGCTGTGGGTAGAGCCATTCGTAAATCAACGGCTGGCCAAAGTAAAAAACTGACCTTAGAATTGGGCGGGAAATCCGCATTTGTCGTATTTGATGATGCGGATCTTGACTCTGTGGTAGAGGGGGTTGTAGATGCGATTTGGTACAACCAAGGGGAAGTATGCTGCGCAGGATCTAGGCTTTTAATTCAAGCCAGTGTTGAAGAAAAACTGATTGGGAAAATTAAGAAACGAATGGAGACGCTTCGTTTCGGAACTCCGTTAGATAAGTCAATTGACGTAGGTAGTTTGGTCAGTGACAAACAATTCGAGCAAGTATCACGTTTGGTGAAATCTGGATTGAAATCTGGAGGAAATCTATTTCAATGCGAACAACCTGATTCAAGTAAAAACTACTACCCACCAAGCATCATTACAGATGTAGACTCATCACATCCTCTGGTTCAAGAAGAAATTTTCGGGCCTGTTTTGGTCATTATGAGTTTCCGGACCCAACCCGAAGCGATTCAACTTGCAAACAACACCAGGTACGGGCTTTCTGCCAGTGTCTGGAGCGAAAACATCAATCGAGCGATGCACGTAGCTCCTGCGCTTATTGCTGGTGTGGTTTGGATTAACTGCCACAATAAATTTGATGCAGCATGTGGATTTGGAGGGGTGAAGGAATCAGGGTTTGGACGAGAGGGCGGAAAAGAAGGACTTTATGAATACCTCAAGCCCATTCAAATAAAGTACAAACCCACAAAAGGAGTGTCTGGAAATAAGGCGTCCTCAACATCGAACGTTCAATATTCAACTTCCTCAGAAATTGACCGCACTTTGAAGTTTTATATCGGAGGCAAACAAGTCCGACCTGATGGTGGAAACAGTATCCCCGCGCTCAATTTTGACGGCTCAATTTCCGCTTGGGTAGGCCAGGGAAACAGGAAAGATATTCGCAATGCCGTCGAGGCCGCAAGGAAAGCGAATGGGTGGGCATCAAAGACCGCACATTTAAGGGCACAGGTTTTGTACTTTTTTGCGGAAAATCTAACGGTTCGAAAAGACGAATTCATCAAACGATTGATGGAAACATGTGGGGTCAAAAAACCGGAAGCCACAGCAGAATTTAATGCAACTGTTTCGAGAATATTCAGTTACGCTGCGTGGGCAGATAAATTCGATGGAGCCGCACATGATGCGCCTTACCGGGGCATCACACTTGCACTTCCTGAACCGATAGGCATAATAGGTTTGGTCGCTCCCGACCACCAACCTTTGCTCGCTGCCATTTCTTTAATTGCGCCAGCAATCGCGATGGGCAACAGGGTTGTTTACATCCCCGGTGACCAGTATCAAAACATCGTTCTAGAATTGGTTTCTGTGATGGAAACATCCGATATCCCAGGAGGGGTCATCAATATTGTCACTGGAGACAAGAATGAGCTTTCCACACATTTGGCTGGACATGGAGAAGTTGAATCTATGTGGTGTTGGGGCGACAGTGAATTAACTAAAAACATTGAATCTATCAGTGTCGAAAATCTCAAACGCACCTGGTGTCATGAGAATAACGACAGAGATTGGCTCGATATGAACGCTGGTGAAGGAACCGAGTTTTTAAGAAAAGCGACGCATGTGAAAAATATTTGGACGCCGTATGGGGACTAGATACCTGCCACAAGAGCTGATTCGAAAAAAGCGCGATGGGCATAAACTCAACGACGCCGAGATCGCGTATATCGTCAGCGGCATCTGTGATTTAAATTTCACTGATGCTCAAATAGGCGCCTTTGCGATGGCTGTTGTCCTCAAGGGATTGGACATGGATGAGCGTGTGAGTCTGACGAAACACATGATGAATTCCGGGAAGGTTTTGAAGTGGGATGATTTAAACCTGAACGGTCCTGTTGTGGACAAACACTCTTCAGGGGGTGTGGGTGACAAAGTGAGCTTGATGCTCGCTCCTATCGTTGCCGCTTGCGGGGCATACGTGCCGATGATCTCTGGGCGAGGCTTGGGTCACACGGGGGGGACATTGGACAAACTGGAGAGCATACCTGGTTACAATGTCATGCCGAGTGAGCGTTTGTTTCGCGACACCGTCTCTGGTGTAGGTTGCGCAATTATAGGCCAAACCGCACAGCTCGCCCCAGCCGACCAACGTCTATATTCTATACGTGATGTGACGGCAACCATCGAATCGGTGGGATTGATTACTGCCTCGATTTTATCAAAGAAACTCGCGGCAGGACTGGATGCATTGGTCATGGATGTGAAAACCGGCAATGGTGCGTTTTGTAAGACGCGAGAAATGGCACATGAAGTCGGCAGAAGTATCGTCGATGTTGCTAGTGGAGCAGGCGTTCCCACGAGATGTCTCATCACAGATATGAATTCTGTTTTGGGAAAAAATGTCGGCAATTCAGTGGAAGTTTTGGAATGCATTGCGTTTCTAACCTCACCAAACAAAGCGAATCCAAGATTGTTAAAACTGACACTCGAGCTCGCGGCTCACATGGTCCAAATAAGTGGGATAGAATCGGATTTAAGTGCTGCGTATTTAAAAGCTGAAGTCGCTCTAAATAGTGGGATGGCCGCGGAAATCTTTGAAAAGATGGTCCGGTCATTGGGTGGACCAGGCGACATCTTAAAAAACCCGCTTATTCACCTCACTCCTCCTCCGATCGTTCAAGCGATTCCAGCAAATAAATCAGGCTACATTACGGGTATGGACGTGCGGGAAATAGGTCTTAGTTTGGTCTCATTAAAGGCCGGACGCGTCAAATCAAGCGACACAATCGACCACAGCATAGGGCTTTCCGATGTCGTCCAAATTGGACAATATGTCTCCGTGGGTGACCCGCTTGCGATCGCACAAGTTCGCAATCTAAATGACATTGATTTCCTAAAGAATGAACTTTCTCAAGCAATAAACATCACCGAGGATATGTCATCTGATGTGTCTGAGTCAGACATTGAAAACGGTCTGATCTATGACATTTTAACGCAAAACCCAAGTTAATATTTTCTCAAAATGTCAAAACCTAGGGCTGTTGTGATCGTTCTTGATTCTCTAGGAATAGGGGCCAGTCAAGATGCTGACAAATATGGCGACACCGGTGCAGACACTTTGGGCCACATTGCTGAATATTGCAATCAAGGAAAAGCCGACAACGCTTTTAGACAGGGGCCGTTGCGAATACCCAACTTACAACGATGGGGCTTGGCAGAGGCTGCAAAAAACAGCCGAAAAAAAGCATTGCCCATCGATGAAAATGCAACCGTTGAGGGCGCATATGGATTTGCTCAAGAAGTCAGTGTTGGAAAAGATACGCCCAGTGGACATTGGGAGATTTGTGGGCTCCCTGTCCCATTTGAGTGGGGGCTGTTTCCAAATAAAAAACCGTGTTTTCCTGAAAACCTGCTTCACGATCTGATCAAGAACGGCAAATTGAAGGGGACATTGGCAAATTGTCACGCTTCTGGCACCGAGGTGATTCAAGAGTTTGGAGAAGAGCACATGCGATCAGGCAAACCCATCTGTTACACCTCTGCAGATTCGGTTTTTCAAATTGCAGCACATGAAGAACACTTCGGACTACAAAGACTGTACGATTTATGTGATGTTGCGAGAAAACTTGTAGACCCATTAAATATAGGACGTGTCATCGCTCGACCATTTGTAGGGAATACCCGTGATGATTTTCAAAGAACCCCAAACAGAAAAGATCTTACAACACCACCTCACGCTCCCACCCTACTCGATGCTGTTCAAGCAAGTGGAAGCCCCGTAATAGCGATAGGGAAAATAAGCGATATTTTTGCGCATCAAGGAATTTCACATTCGGTGAAAGCACCCTCAAATTCAAAGATTGTGGATGCTTTAATCGAACAAATGAAGAAGGTGGACGAAGGGCTTTTATTTGCGAACCTTGTAGATTTCGACAGTGTATTTGGACATCGAAGGGACGTCGCTGGTTATGCCCAGGCAATTGAAGAGTTCGATTCTCGCCTGCCCGAAATTGAATCTATCCTTCGTCCAAACGACCTCGTCTTGATCACTGCTGACCACGGATGCGACCCCACATGGCCAGGGACAGATCACACGAGGGAATATGTTCCCGTGCTGTTTAACGGGCCAAACGTGTCTCAGTCTAACTTGGGCAAGAGATCGAGTTTTGCAGACATGGGTGCGACCATTGCCGCTCATTTAAATACACGTAAATTAGATCATGGAGTTGCGTGTAAATGGTAAGATTCCCGGAGTTGTAAAAAGGGGGGTGGTATTGTGTTTCACAATCGCAAGCCTCACCGTACTTCTTGAAATGGATTTAAGGGCAAACGCCCAAATTGAGCTTTCACGGTCTCAGCGTAAAGAACTGAAAAAACGTACTAAAAACTCCCAAAATATAATTGGAGATCTCGAGAATAACTATCTCAACAAACAAGAGAACCATTACAAACTTCAAGATCGCAAGACGCGCAGAATCATGCGAAGAGGACAGAAACAAGCTAGAAAACAAGCAAGTAGACGCTCTCAACCTTGGTTTAAAAGGCTCATATTCAGATGGAAAAGCAGGGAATAAATACAAAATTTCACAGTTTTTCACAAAGAACATTAAACCCCTATATTTACGCTCTCTATTGAAACGCGTGAAATACACCTGCGAATGATTCGGCTTGCTACATTTATATCTGCCATTTTGCTCTTCACGAGCGCTGGAATAGCCCAAGTGGGCTCTGGTACTTTAAAAGGAAAAGTTACTGATTTTGACTCTGGGGAGCCTCTCCCCTTTGCATCAGTCGTAATGTTTCTTAACGGAAACCAGGTATCTGGCACAAATACAAACTTCGATGGGGAATATACCATCAAGCCTATTTCTCCAGGGACATACGACGTCCTGTTAAGTTTCGTTGGTTATCAATCAAAGAAAATTACGGGTGTCCGTATCAATGCAAATAAAATTCATTTTGTCAATGCCGAGATATCCGCTGGGGTATTGGTGCAAGCAGCTGAAGTTGTAGAATATGCTGTTCCATTGATCGATGCCGATGGTGGAGCGTCAGGAGGAACTGTCAGCAGAGAAGACATTGACAAACTTCCTGGAAGATCAGCTACATCTATTGCAACCACTGTTGCTGGAGCGAGTACAGCTGGTACTGGAGGTGGAATCTCAATCCGTGGAGCGCGGACTTCTTCGACTTGGATTTATATCGACGGAATTAAAATTCGTGGATCCTCAGCCCTACCTAAATCTGCGATTGAAGAAGTACAAGTGGTTACAGGAGGTATCCCCGCGAATATTGGTGATGCTACGGGTGGAGTCATTAACATTTCCCTTCGTTCTTCAAGTCGCACATGGTTTGGTGGCGGTGAGGTTATTTCATCTGGACTGCCTATTGGAGAGAAATCTTACGGTTTAGATAAATTCGGATACAACCTCGCAGAAGGTGTAGCGTCAGGTCCAATCTTCTTTCGCAAAGATGAAAACGGCAAAAATACGGACCCACTTGTAGGTCTCTTTATCGCTGGAAACGTCACCTATCAAAAAGACCCCCGACCTACTTTTGGGGGCGTTTACAGAATAACGGACGAAGCGCGCGATGCCCTTATTGCGAATCCCCTCAGACAGAACATCAGTTCAGCTGGAGAGATTAACGGCGCCATCTACAACGCTGACTTCCTCACGGAGGATGACTTCACGAAGATCGATACTCGAATGAACGTAGGGTCTAAAAGCGCGAACATCGTTACCAAATTTGACATTAATACAAATGAATTTACGACGCTTACTTTAGGAGCAACTGCATCAGGGGGCATCAACAACACCTTTGATTATGCACGTTCATTAATGAATTGGGAGAACAACAATCTGAACACCAGTTACGATTGGCGCGCGTATGCAAAGTACAGTCAACGATTCGTCAATGAAGAGGGAGACAACTCGAGCAACCTCAGCAATGTGTTCTACCAAATCATGGTTGACTATAGCCAAAGCTTTAGGAGTACCCAAGACGCAAACCACAGAGATGACTTCTTTAAATATGGACACGTAGGAAAGTTTGAAGTTTTCAATAGAAATTCATATGCATACAATCCTACTTCAGGAAGATTCGTACATAACGGTTGGGAGGATACACTTGTTACTTTTGAATCTTCTGAGTACAATCCCAATCTCGCAGCGATAAACAATCAATATTTCTCTCTATTCGATCAAGAACCATACAACCCGTTTGTAGATGGACCTTATGAAAGTTTGTTAGAGGTCCAAAACGGAAACGCGCTGCTGAATGGACAAAGTCCCTCATCAACATATGGTCTTTGGAGCTATGTCGGAACACAAGGCTCAGACTACTACAAATCAACCGAGTCTCAATTCCGGATAAGTGCCGCTGGTTCAGCAGATATCGGAGATCACGCGTTACAGATGGGGTTCGAATATGAGCAACGAAAGGATGCTTTCTTCTCATTGGCACCGATCGGTTTGTGGCAATTGGGGAGACTGTTGTCGAACTCACATATTAAAGAGTTGAACTTCAACGATTCTACAATCACGAACATTGGAACAGAGTACTATGTGACGTATGGTCGCCTTATTGGAGAGAACCAATTCATGTTTGACAGAAGTTTACGTCGAGAGCTAGGGCTTGATCCAGACGGGAATGACCTCATAAACATCGATGGATTAGACCCCGGCTTCTTTACTTTAGATATGTTTAGCGCAGACGACCTCCTCAATCAAGGGAGCAATCTTGTCAATTACTCAGGTTACGACCCTTACGGAAATAAGGTCAGTGGACGCCCTTCCCTTGAAGATTTCTTCACTGATACAAATGATGAAGACTTTTATACACGTCCTATTGCCGCTTACGAACCTATTTACATCTCTGGATACATCATGGATAAATTCACATTTGATGACATCATCTTTAATGTGGGTTTACGTATCGACAGATTTGATGCAAACCAGAGTGTTTTAAGAGACGCTTACGTAATAGGTGATGCATATACCTTAGGAAGAGCCTCGTCATATATCAATGAAGTTTTCGGTGATGATGTGGTTGTACCAAACAACATCGGAGACGATTTTGTGGTCTATGTTGATGCGCTGGATGAACCCAACGCGATTGTTGGATACAGAGATGGTGATACATGGTACAACGCAGTAGGAACTGAAATTAATGACCCGGATATTCTTGCAGTAAACGAACCTTACCCTGCACCATGGTTAGTAGACTCTAAGGCTCCACTAAATGACAATGCATTTAAAAGCTTTGTTCCAGAGGTAAATATCATGCCTCGTATCTCGTTTTCGTTTAATATTTCCGACGAAGCTGTATTCTTCGCACATTATGATATCCTTACGCAACGTCCTACATCGAGCAACAGATTCTCTCCCATCGATTACCTATTTATTGAAAGCAGAAACAACCTCATCTCAAATCCAGACTTAAAACCTGAGAAGACGATCGATTATGAGTTGGGATTCCAACAGGTTCTCACAAAGACTTCGAGTGTGAAAATATCTGCATACTACAAGGAAATGCGGGATATGATTCAAGTAAGAAACTTTACAGGTGCTTTCCCGAGACCATACAGAGCCTTTGGCAACTTGGACTTCGGAACAGTCAAAGGATTCACTGTCGGTTACGATATGCGTAGAACTGGAAACATTCGAATCAATGCAAACTATACCCTTCAGTTTGCCGATGGAACAGGATCGACCACAGAAACGGCACTTGCGCTCATCAACGCAGGGCTACCAAACCTAAGATCTATCAGCCCGCTTACATATGACCAACGTCATCGAATTGTAGCGAACGTTGATTACCGTTATGGCAAAGGCGAACAATACGACGGACCCGTCATAAATCTCGGTGGTAAGGAAAGACAGCTGTTTGCTGAAATGGGGGTCAATGTGATTGCAAACCTTGGATCTGGAACCCCATATACAGCTTCT
>JAQCID010000027.1 GCA_027618855.1 Bacteroidota bacterium
TACCCTCCTCAAGTATACTAACACCTTCGCCAGCAAGTATTTGGCTTGTCTGTTCTGATGAATCTGAAGCCTCTGCTCTAAGAGGGACAATTGAAACCGAGGCGATACCTATTGAGTTCATACTGATTCAATTACAATCGCAGATGCTCCGCCGCCTCCATTACAAATACCTGCAGCTCCGTATTTAAGACCTCTCGCCTTAAGAGCGTGAGCAAGGGTAACGACGATGCGGCTTCCGCTCGAACCCAGTGGATGACCTAATGCTACAGCTCCTCCGTTTACATTCACATTCTCAGGGTTGAGACCTAGCAAACGGTTATTTACGATTCCAACGACCGAAAATGCTTCATTTAATTCCCACAAATCTATTTCTTCAGACTTTATCCCAGCTCTTTCTAATGCAATCGGGATGGCAAGTGAAGGTGAAGTTGTAAACCACTCAGGGGCTTGAGCAGCATCTGCTATGCCTAGTATTTTTGCAATAGGCTTAAGACCGAGACGCTTCACAGCCTCTTCGGAAGCCAAAATTAATGCACTAGCTCCATCGTTTAGCGTAGAAGCATTGGCTGCTGTTATTGTTCCTTCCTTGTCAAATGCAGGACGCAAAGACGAAATCCTATCCATCTTAACATTCTTGTATTCTTCATCTTCTGCAAAAACAATGGGGTCACCTTTGCGCTGTGGAACTTGTACAGCTACAGTTTCAGCAGTAAAAGCACCACTTTTCCAGGCTGCTGAAGCTCTCTCATAACTTTGAACTGCAAAAGCATCTTGTTCTTCTCTCGTGATCTTGTGTTCTTTTGCACACATCTCAGCACAGTTGCCCATGTGGGTTTTGTTATAAACGTCTGTCAGACCGTCAAGAACCATACCGTCACGGACCTTGATGTCACCAAACTTGCTTCCTTTTCTTCCATCCAAATAATGTGGAACTTGAGACATGTTTTCCATCCCTCCTGCAACTACAATTTCTGCGTCGCCCATAGCGATTGTTGCCCTAGCTAATGAAATGGCTTTCATCCCACTCGCACAAACCTTATTCACCGTAGTACAAGGAACAGAATCTAATATACCTGCTCCTAAAGCAGCTTGGCGAGCAGGAGCTTGACCTACTCCAGCTTGAAGTACGTTGCCCATATAAACTTCCTCAATTTCTTTGGGGTCAAGTCCAGCCATTTCAAGCGCACCGCTTATGGCAGTAGAGCCAAGTTTTGTTGCTGGAACAGATGACAGAGAACCGAGAAAACTTCCCATTGGCGTTCTTGCTGCTGATACGATATAGACGTTAGATGACATGATATATATTTATTGCGTGAAATTAACCTCTGTTGGCTTTAAACACGCCTTGATGATCACACTTTGGCATACGAATTGTAAATAGACTTAACAGCAAGTATAAACTTGTACATGATTTGGTTTTGGTTCAGTCAAATGCAAACGCTGGGAAACGTCCTAGCGTTTGTTTTTTCACAAAAATTAAAACAAACCAGTCATTATATATTACAACATCGTGGGTACAATACTATCTTTTAATTCTTCTTTGCAGCTTTCTTTGCAGCAGGCTTCGCGACTTTCTTTGCAGCAGGCTTCGCGACTTTCTTTGCAGCAGGCTTCGCTACTTTCTTTGCAGCAGGCTTCGCGACTTTCTTTGCAGCAGGCTTCGCGACTTTCTGGGCAGCAGGCTTCGCGACTTTCTTTGCAGCAGGCTTTGCAGCCTTAGTCTCAACTGGCTTTTCCACCTTCGTTACAATCTTCGCCTCAGCAGGCTTCGTCTCAGCGGGTTTCTCAAACTTCTTCTCAGCAGGTTTCGCAAATGGCTTCTCAAACTTCGTTTCAGCTGGATTGTCAGTCTTCTTTTCATCCCAGTTGTCTGTAGAACGTGCACGGCGAACCAAGGGCCTATCCCCTCTGTCAGATTTCCCGAACTTAACCTCGGCATTGCGACGCTTATTTGGCTTGGGGGTTTCGCCACCTTTCATCAGACCTAGAAACTCACGAGGAACTCTTGATTTAACCATGATCTCCCCTCCATTTGGACCGCTAACCTCAAGAGCAAACATATGCACTCCCTCTCGTTTGAGTGGATCTGGAGCTGTTTTGCCTTTGCCTATGATGATGCAACTTTCTCGACGCAATGAAGGCATAATTAATTGAATTGCTTCGATGGGAGCGTCAACTTTGAGAAGTGTATGTTTTTGGGTAGCTCTCATCGTTCGATACTGAACTTGCACCCTATCTCCGTTCTCTTCACTGCATTCTAGCTCATCATCTGGAGGAAGATGACCTTCAACAAGAATATAAATCCCCTGTCTAAAATCATTCCAGTTTTCTTGTAGGTGTTCTCTCCAAATTTTATTTTTTGCGATCAAACATATCCCACTTACATCCTTCATCAGCTTGTTGACAAAATGAAGGTCTCGATTCCCCCTACCTTGAAGTTCTAGCCAGTTTTTCATTCTAGAGTAACTGGTCGTTACTTGAGGATTTGGAGCTGCTGTCACCCATCCTGAGGGCTTGATATATGCCAAGAAATTATCGTCTTCATAGACAATGTCAAACGGCGGTTTTGATGGGCTCCTCGCTGTCTTCGTGTTGAATCGACCAGAATCTCTTATTGATTGACCCGGGCTGTTGCTGACAGTCTTTCTACCTCTGTCATGCGTAACATTCATTCCCGGCTCAACAGCCGTTGAGGGGATTCGCACAACGTTTCCTTCAAGCTTAACAGCTCCGTTTTTAATTGCTTTTCTTGCTCTTGTGCGCGTAGTATATCCACCTTGCATCGTCAGAGCGTCGACTAATGTGCCTGGGTGGCGAACCTCAAATCCTTCCATGGCGCGAAGGTAAGTAGACAGCACGATATTTCCACATCGCAAAAGAGGTTCATCGCCTTTGCAATGAACCTCCCTAACTAACAACAAAACTTGACATATTGAGAGCGCAAATAAAGCGAACTCACAATTTAATCTTTCTCAATTAAAGGAAAACAATTGAGACTTACAAATTTATAGCGCACTGACAACGTGTAAGTTATTCACAATTAATAGCAAGACACACCATAATTTGAAAGTAAATTCATTAAATCTATGACCGTTACCATGCCATCTCCATTTAGATCAGCCGTACAACCTGATGTGCATCCATACTCTGAAAGCACCCACAACAAGTCTGTAACGGTTCTTTCTCCATCCCCATCAAAATCTGAATAACACCAAGGTGAATCTACACAATTCACAAATGAATTAGCGGTCGCAAACTCTGAATTGGCACTTGATGCGAGTACCTCATCAAATGGACTTAACCAAACAAACCCTCCCGCCTCAGCACAATATGTATCTAGCCACCCATCTCCATCGTCATCATCCCATTGAAGAACCAAACAGCCTTCGGGAAGGCATAAAATTCGAGTTAATGTGTCACCTGCAGCGATCGGACTGGATTCTAATATGTTTGAACTCGCTCCTTCAAATGCCAAAGACCAACTTAAATCTTCAGCATTGCATCCCGCCCATTCTGTCAATGTACCGCGATATCCCAAGCCAGACACTGTGCAACTTTCATAGGCTGAATTGTTGTTGTAGGTTTCGTCTAGGTTGCCATTGACCTCAAGAATATGAATGGAGATAATTCTTGTCCCAGAACTGTCTACTTGATGTGAAGACAATGGAAGAACAATCGTTTCATTTGGATTTAGTGGTGGGTTGAATTGATGTGATATTACAGTTTCGTTGGCATCCCAATTCACAGCGTATTTAACAGAAAACACAGGGTCTGCTCCCGAATTTAAAAACCTGGGAGCGCACGTGAACTCCCAATTGCATTGCAGGTTGTCGAAATCATCAAATCCCAATGCCGTGAGGTCTGAGGATGGCAGCGAAGGCAATTCAACCTCCCACACCCCTCTCCCATAAGAAGCTGCAACCAACCGGTTTGTAGCTGTGCGAATTTCAAGATCCGTAATGATTGTAAGCGGAAGTCCATCACCATAAATAGACCAACCAGAAGCGTCATCATAAGAATAGACCCCCAAATCAGTTCCTGCATAGATCGTGCCGTCAGGAGATTCAATCAATGTATTGACAGGAAGGGCCTGAAGACCGAGTGATTTATCTTCCCACGAACCTCCGCCATCATAAGACACCCAAACCTGAATCGAATTTGTATAGCTTCCAAAGGAAACCCAGATCTCATTTGAATCAGATGAAGAAATCAACACATCACCAATTGTTTCTCCAGGAAGATTTAAGAGTTCTGTGAAATCATACCCATTTATAGAGCGCCACAACTCCTCACGCTTTGCAACCAAGATCGTATTCGGATCCGTTGCTGAAAGTGCAATCGCATCTGCTTTGGTGTCACTCATCGTTCCGAGTGTGTTCCACGATACGCCCGAGTCATCTGACCGATACACCGATTTTTTTCCTGCATAGATAACATCGGGGTTATGAGGACTTGCTAGCCACGGAGTAAGCCAATTCCCGACCTCGTTTATTCCGGAACCGGAATAGTTTGCAATCTGAGTATTTGATCGCCCTGCATCAGTGGAGCGGTATAAAAGACCGTAATACGCACTCATGAAAAGGAGATTTGAGTCTAGGTAGTGAAAGAAACACCCCATTCCATCGCCGTCGAGAATGCGTTGCCAACCATCTGTATTGTATAACGAAGTTCCATTGTCCTGGGTTCCGCAAATCAAATCTGAATGCCTGTGCGGGCTGAGACCCAATCGATATATTTGGGCGATGTCAAGTCCATCAGATTTGTCAAAATATTCGCCCAACGCGTCACGTAAGTAAACACCTCCATCATTCGCAACGAGTAAGCGACCGTCAGATATAAACGTCAAACCGTGCTGATCTGCATGAACTTGAGGATATTCTCCCTGTCCAGACCAATGGGCATCACAACTCCAAGTATATCCTCCATCATTAGATTCCCACAAATTAACTCCACCTAACACCATTCTGTTTGCATCAGTAGGATCAATAGCGATGCACATATCCCACCAGGCCTGACCCGAATAATCCGAGCCGTCGCTTGTCCACCCATGTAGGTTTGGCCCTCCCTCAGAACGAAGCATTGTCGCATAAAAGGATGCGCCACCATCATCTGATCGCCACACACCCATTGTGGATTGAGTGAAATAATTTGCACCAAAAACATAAATACGGTTTGGATTAGACGCACTTGAAGCAAGTTCCATTCTTCCAATACCTTCCGACTGCGGAAGAGGAATATTTGCCCATGTTAATCCTGAATCTACAGATCTGTATACGCCGATGTTCTCTACAACAATGGTGAGTATGTTTGTAGAGTCACTGTGAATAACCATGTCTCTAATGGTACCTGTTTTCAAAGATTGAAATGACACGCCAGAGTCCTCGGAACGATAGATTCCAGTGCTGGAGCAGACATAGATCACATTAGAGCTGTCGGGTTGAAAGGCAATCTTAAATATTTTTTGGTTGCCCTCTGGCAGTGCTAACCCTGTCGTTGCCCAATTTGCGCCTGAGTCAAATGTTTCATTCGGTCCGATACTATACGTTGTCGCTCCATCACCATCTCCTGTAGCCAAAAACCAATGATTGGGATTGTCTGGATCAACAATGACATCTGTGGTTCCGACCGCAGAAAGTTCATCTACTTCTCCTCCTGCTGGGTTCCATGACTCGCCTTCGTCTACAGATATCCACAACCCACCCGAAGGCGCACATGCCAACCAGCCGCCATCAAACAAAACAACATTATTCACTCTGCCGGCACCACCGTAAACGGGAATGTCATCATTTCCGATGTATGACCAAGAAGGCCCTATAGGCGGATATAAAAGAGCGCTCTTCAATTCTCGTGATGCGTTCCACCAAGCAGTTGCTGGCGGCCTCGTTCCATGAGGTTTGGCTCTGCGCTCAGTCCACCATGCCCACCTTTCTAGTGGTTTTTTTCCATTGCTTCTAGGAACAGCATCAAGCTCAGGCCAAGTCAGACCAAAGTTCTGCCTCACGTCCTCAGTAGATATATTTACGTCCTGAAGTTGAGATTGCCATGTGTTATTCTCTTGCGCGTAAGCACCTACACCTAAAAGGTTGAGCCACAAAATGACAGAGAAAACGATCCTAAGAAAACAATTCTTACAGTACATAGCCTTAAAATACGGAATTCTATGGTTAAGGTTACGTATAACTTAGAAGTTTCACCTTATTCACTCGAAGAGGACATTGTATGAAAAACATTCTGGACATCTTCATTCTCCTCTAATTTCTCAATTAATTTTTCTACTTCAAGCGTTTGTTCGGCATTGAGTTCAGAAGTCGTTGTCGGGGATCGATCAAACCCAGACTCTTCAATCTCAAGCTCCATTTCTTCAAGCTTTTTCTGAAGACCACCAAATGAACCAAAAGGGGCAGTAACAATGATTGTATCTCCATCGACTTCGATCTCCTCTGCGCCATAATCAATGAGTTCCAGCTCGAGGTCCTCCGGGTCTTGACCCTCACCCTTTAAATTGAAAAAACAAACCCTATTGAATAGGAACTCCACATTGCCTGTTGTTCCCAAATTGCCTCCATTGTGCGAAAAATCTGCTCGGACACTCGCCACCGTTCTGTTGTTATTGTCCGTCGCTGTTTCTACAAAAATTGCAATACCATGTGGGCCGTAACCCTCGAACGTGACTTGTTTGTAATCGGACGTGTCTTTGTCAGTGGCTTTTTTAATCGCTCTGGCAATATTGTCCTTGGGCATATTGGCAGCCCTGCAGTTTTGCAGAACAGCTCTTAATGTCGAATTTGTTTCTGGATCAGCATTGCCTCCATCCTTGATGGCAATGATAATGTCTTTGTTGAGCCGTGCAAATATCTTAGACATTGCAGACCATCGCTTCATCTTCCGCTCTTTCCTAAATTCAAATGCTCTTCCCATAATTAATCTTTGCCACTAAATAACAGCGTGTTTTCGCGAATATCGTCTATGCATCTTGAATATCCTAAAAGTTGTTCTTATAGCGCGCATATTACCCCGAACTGGGACAACAACAAAATCAAGTCACTCACAGCAGTGTTGCCATCGAAGTCTAGATCTGTCACGCATGGGTTCAATTCTATTACAGATATGCATGTCTCAGTCTCAGCATCCCATTCAGTTCCAGTTCCACAGAAAGATGATGGCGATGGGCAGTATTGATTGGATGTGCCTTCAACCAAAACCACGGAATCATCAATTGACAACCATTCAAACGATTCTGACATTCCTCCTGGCCATTGAACAACAACCGAATCTATCTGGGTGCTTGATCCCAAACCAAAGTGAAGGAAACGTGAGTTTTGGCTCAGATATTTATCGCCACAAAAAACAACATCTAATTCAACCTCATTAAGACCTGTATTCTGTCCATCAGAATGATAAACCATAACCTCAGCACCTACCGCGTCTCGGTTAGAAGTTGTGCCCTGGGGCATCACTTTAAGGAAGTGATTTCCGTTTGGAGTAGCGCTCAAGACGGTGGCATGGCCACCTATATTATGTGAGACCAAATCAGGAAACCCATCGTTGTTGTAGTCTCCTTTTGCGATTGAAAACCCATACTGATCGGAGGAAGGGATTTCTTCAGAAAAAGACAACATTGGAGAAGTTCCTGAAGATGAAAAAAAGGCATTGTGAATGACCCCATGGGATTCAAAAACTTCGGGGACGACGGTATAGAAACTTATTCCTGTTGCAACGTAAAGATCTAACCAGGTGTCATTTTCATGGTCAATAAAACAAGCCCCCCAACAAAGTTGATTGACCTGAACGCCTTCGTCGTAAGTCACATCAACAAAGCTCATGCTTTCGTTCATTTGGTTAGAGAGCATACTGTTACCCTGCGGACCATTGGTGACATACAAGTCCATGTCTCCATCTCTGTCATAGTCTCCAAAACATGAATTCATGGCATATATGCCTAAAGCAACGTTCCACGCTGTAGCCATATCCGTAAATGTTCCATCGCCATTGTTGTGATAAAAAGCATTAAGCATCGCTAATCTGTCATTGACAATATGTAAGTCAAGCAATCCATCCTGGTCTATATCAATCCATGTGCTTTGGAAAGTTTGTTGCAATCCATTGCCTACACCACTGCTTAGGGTTACATCTGTGAATGTCCCATCTCCATTGTTGTGATACAATTCATTCTGAATATTTATGACGGCTGTATGATAATTACAGATGTACAAATCAAGAAACCCATCATTGTCATAATCCCCAAAAGACGCTCCATAACTCCTTGAATTAATTGATGTAGAAATTCCGCAAGTTGATGTCACATCTGTAAACATCATGTTTCCGTCATTTAACCAAAGTTTATTAGATGCCAGTCTGTTTGTAATGAGAAAATCTTGATCTCCATCGTTATCAATATCCGCCCAAAGTACAGATTTCGTCTCCGACAAATCATTTTCAATGTTCAATTGGACTTCTTCAAATCCCACCCCATCTCCTTGATAATATCTTATTTGACCCGCATGATGGCCAAATGTGAGGTCATCTATCTGATCACCATTAAAATCTGCAAAACTTACACCTGAACCTAAAAACCCACCTGTATGATCTGTATACAAAAGCAGATTATTTGTTGCGTCAACGAATTGCGCATTTACGGAAAGCAAAGTCGAACATGTCATTACAACAAGACAAAAACGAACGTACATATGTGTCTTAAAGTTCAAAAATTTCATGAAATAACTCATAATGTAGCAGTTAACACTTTTACAATTTAACTTAAATTAAGTTTTCACGCAACTCATTGATAATCTTTGCGTCTTATTGTCGAACGAATCGAAAACCATTATCGTCATGTACAACTGTAAAAACATATTTCTTTTACTTATAGGAGTCATTTCTTCTATTACAATTTCCGCACAAATTTCCCAAGGAGGGGAACCATTAAATTGGGGGGACGCTACATATCAGCCAGCATATGAGATGCAAGAGATGCCTGATGTAGACTTGGCCGCTCTCGCAGTTGAAGACGCTGTTACTGACCAACACAAAGAAGCTCCATGGAGATTTGGTGTGGAGCAAGAAGTGGCTTTCAATCTTGAGAATTCAGGAACTTGGACGTTCGAAGAGGGCATGCACGTTTGGAGGCTTGGTTTTAATTGCCCCAATGCATTAAATGTAAGTTTCATGCTTTCTAGATTTGTTCTGCCAAAAGAAGCGCAACTTTACGTGTACAATGCGCAAAGAACAGCGTTCCTAGGTTCTTTCACACTAGAAAACAACAAAGCTTGGGAAGGCCTATCTCTAGGGGTGCTTGATGGATCTGCTATGGTTCTAGAATACCACGAATCACCTGCATCCCATGGATTGGGTGAAATCGAAGTGAATCAAGTCATTCACGGATATCGTTCCCTTTTAAATCACCAAGATGCTGTTTTGGCTGAGATGACAGAACGATTGGGGCCCTTCGGAAACTCCGGTGCTTGTAACATCAATGTCAATTGTCCAGAAGGTGCTGATTGGCAAACAGAAAAAAGATCTGTCGCGTTAATTGTG
>JAQCID010000028.1 GCA_027618855.1 Bacteroidota bacterium
CCGCCCTAGAAAACATCATCGATGATTTGGAAGAAAGAGGAACGAGCTTCCGACTGGCTGCAGCGATAGGGCCCGTAAGAGACATCATTGAATCATCAAAACTCATTACACGGATAGGCAAAACAAGGTGCTTTACAAGCATTGAAATGGCCGTTGAAGACATTTACAAACCAGGGTCTATTGATGCGGATTTAAAGAGAATTGCCACTCAAGTAGACAATCCCGATTTAGACGAGAATGAATAATATAGATTATGGAAATTAAACAGATATACACAGGCTGCCTTGCTCAAGGCTCATATTACCTGAAATGTAGTGGCGAAGCTGTAATCATAGATCCATTGAGGGAAGTGCAGCATTACATTGATCTGGCTGAAAAAGACAATGTGAAAATTAAATACATTTTCGAAACGCATTTCCATGCTGATTTCGTGTCGGGACACGTGACTTTGGCTGAAAAAACCGGCGCTCAAATTGTCTATGGCCCTACTGCACAAACAACGTTCGAATCTATCAAAGCGACAGATGGGCAACGTTTTAAAGTGGGGAAATTAGAGATTGAGGTATTGCACACACCTGGCCACACCATGGAAAGCGCTTGTTTTTTGGTGTATGACAAACATGGCAGGCAACACGCATTGTTCTCTGGAGACACCGTGTTCCTCGGAGATGTAGGACGTCCTGATTTGGCCCAAAAGGCAGAAAACATGACGCAAGAAGATCTTGCAGGAATGCTTTTCGACAGCATCCAAACAAAAATTATGCCTCTGAAAGATGATGTGATTATCTATCCGGGACATGGCGCGGGATCAGCGTGTGGGAAGAATATGAGCAAAGAAACTGTCGGCACTGTCGGGCACGAAAAAGCAAACAACTATGCGCTGAGATCGGATATGACACGTGAGGAGTTTATAGATGAAGTGCTTGAGGGGCTGTTGCCACCGCTTGAATATTTTGGGTTTAATATCCAAATGAACAAGCAGGGCTATGTATCTATTGATGAGGTGATCAAAAATGGAACGAACTTGCTTGACCCTGATAAGTTTGAGATTGCTGCAAATGACACCGACGCTGTAATCCTGGATGTGAGGCATGAATCGGAATTTGTAAAAGGATTCATACCTCGTTCTGTATTCATCGGATTGGCTGGAGGATTTGCACCATGGGTAGGTGCATTATTGGTGGATGTGAAGCAGCCTATTCTACTTGTCGTTGAAGAGGGAATGGAGGAAGAGGCTGTCATCAGGCTCTCCAGAGTTGGATTCGACAATGTCATCGGCATTCTTCAAGGTGGATTTAAGAATTGGATTGATTCTGGCAAAGAAATCGACCGCATAGAGACCATTGAAGCAAGTCAACTAAAAGGGCTAGACTCCCCTCCTGTATTCGATGTCAGAAAGACGGGAGAGTATACGGCTGGACATATCGAATTTGCGGAATCAACACCCCTTGACAACATCAACGAATACTTAAGCGCATTCCCCAACAAGGATGACTTCTATATTCATTGTGCTGGAGGATATCGATCTGTAATTGCTAATTCTATCTTGAAAAAGCAAGGGATTCACAATGGGATAGATGTACTGGGTGGATACGACGCAATCACAAATACAGATATACCTGTCACAGACAATGTGTGCCCTTCAACATTAAAATAATGGGCTTGGAGACCTCGCATTTAAAGACAATACTGAGTTGCAAATGCCCCAGCTGTGCAGAGGCAGGACTTTTTGAGGTTTCGAATCCCTATAAACTCAGGTCGCTCACAAAGATGCACAAAGCTTGCCCTAACTGTGATGCGGACTTTGTAAAAGAACCTGGATTTTATTTTGGCGCTTCATATGTAAGCTATGGAATCACAGTAGGCATGTGGGTCGCGGTACTGGTCGCATTAATCACCTTTGACGCTTTGCAGCTCATTGAATTCGGATTCCTGACGCATCCAGGCACATTTATAATCTGCGGAGTAAGTACGCTATTCATCCTTCTTCCTGTAATATATAGGGTGTCAAGGTCAATTTGGCTTTCGGTATTTACACAACGCAGAATCAAGTAATTGAAATTATTTGGTATAAAAAAAAGGGCCCTCACGTTTGAGGTGCCCTTTTTAAACCAAATCGCCTGATTCTAGCGTCATTTAAGACGCGGTTAACCAAAACCTGAACCTATTACGTGTGTCGTTGTTATTTGGTTACAAAAAGCGGAATGTTTTTTTGAGTAAAACGCCAAACACTTCCTATAAGCCCAATAAATGCTAGGAATTTAATATTTCAGTTTGTATCCGAATACTCTCCTTATGAACTTGCTCCAATACAAGTTTTAAGAATTCTTCTTCTAAACCCACACCCTCTGACCATATCTTTCTTGTTTTCATGATTTCTTTCCACCTAGACAATTGAAGAACTGTCAGACCATGCTCCTTTTTATAGTCACCTATTGCACGTGCGACATTCATTCTTCCACTTAAAAGCTCAATAAGTTGTTCATCGATGGAATCCATTTTAATTCTTAGATGTCGGATATCTGATGTCTGTGACTGGTCTAGATTAAGATCTCTGATTGTCAGATTGTCCAGCAAGCGAATTAAATCAGAAGGCAACAACTGCTGCTCTGCGTCGCTCAACGCTTCGCTGGGGTTGTGATGCGTTTCTATCATCAAACCTGACATTCCTAGATCCATGGCTTTTTGAGACACCGATTGCAGCAATTCTCGTTTGCCCGAGATGTGACTTGGGTCACAAAACAATTGTATCTCTGGCATTTCTGCTTTGAGACCTATGGGAACTTCCCACATGGGGGCATTCCTGTATTTTTTCAGACCATAGCTTGAAAAACCCCTGTGAAGGGCACACACCTCCCCTTTTGTCGAATTACAAACCCTTTCTATCGCCCCCATCCATAGCTTTAAGTCTGCATGCATAGGGTTTTTAACCAAAACAGGAGTGTCGGTTCCACGAAGTGCATCCGCGATGTTTTGGACAGCAAATGGACTTACCGTCGTTCTCGCTCCAATCCAAACCGCATCTAGACCATTCTTAAGAGCAAGCTCAACATGTTTGGCATCCGCCACCTCAGTCATTACAGGAAGCCCGACCTCTTTCTGGACATCCACAAGCCATTTCAGACCCTCCTCACCTACTCCTTCAAAAGAATTCGGACGCGTTCGCGGCTTCCACAGTCCCGCACGGAAATAATGAGCATGACCTTTCAGGGCAATTGCTGTAGAAAGGACCTGACTTCTTGACTCCGCACTACATGGGCCTGCAATGACGATAGGTCTGGTATTTGTTAAATTCTTAGTCACGTTGTGAAGTTATGAAGAGAAAGACTGAAGCTTAACTAATTCTGCATACCCTCCATCTAATGCAATAAGTTCATCATGTGTTCCACTCTCCTGAATTCGCTCTTCAGAAAGAAGGACGATTCTATCTGCATTAGATACTGTAGAGAGTCGATGCGCGATGACCAAAACTGTTCTGTTTTTCATTGCGGCATCTAACGCCTTTTGGACTTCGTACTCAGACGCCGCATCTAACGCAGAAGTAGCTTCATCCAGGACAAGTATTGAAGGATTGCGATAAAGTGCACGCGCAAGCGCAACCCTTTGCCTTTGTCCTCCAGAAAGACGTCCTCCACCATCACCGACGGACGTTTGTAGGCCATCAGACATTTTGCCAGCAAACTCCATTACTTGAGCGGCCTTCGCTGCTTGTATTAACCGTTCATGATCGACCTCCTCTTCACCAAGAGAAATATTCGAAGCAATCGTGCCGTGAAACAAGATCGACTCTTGGGTAACGACTCCTAATTTTTGACGCCATGAAGAAACGGGGATGTCGCGAAGGTCACGGCCATCAATTTCAACGGAGCCCTTTGTAGGATCATCAAACCTGATGAGCAAGTTCGAAAGTGTCGTTTTACCTGACCCGGAAGCCCCTACAAGAGCGATCACTTCCCCTTTTTTAATCTCTAGAGAGAGCTCAGTAAGCACAGCTTGGTCCCCATAGAAATAACTCACATTGTTAAACGAAATTCCCGTTTCGAGCGCCACAAAAGGAAGGGCGTCTTCAGCAGCATTTTTGACCGGATGAGAAACCACAAGCATTTCTTCCAATCGATCAAGAGATGCCACACCTTTATTGATCCTAAACCAACCATCACTGAAAGCACGAGCAGGAGGAATAATCTGAGAAAAAACAACCAGGTATCCAATAAACCAATCCCCGGTAAGACCCGAAGTTCCATCAAGAACAATGTGACCTCCATAACCAAGAAGGATCGCCATCACAGTTAATGAAATCACTTCACTGACAGGTGAACTCAGGTACTCGCGCCTAAACATCTTACGCATGGCCATAAAATGCTTTTGGTTGCGCGCATTAAATCGATCGGAAAAGAACTTTTCTACCCCAAATGCTTTAATAATTCGAACACCACTTAACGTTTCATCCAAAATATTAACCAAAGAACCCAGTTCCTCCTTGCCTCTCTTCGCTGAATGTTTTAGTTTTTTTGCAATTCTACTTATAAGTATTCCGCTGATGGGCAGAAACACCAATGCAAAAATGGTAAGCTCCCAGCTGAGTGCGAAGAGCGCAGCGATAGAAATAAATACAATGAGGGGCGACTTAAACATCACCTCTATCGACCCCACAATACTGACTTCCACTTCATTCAAGTCAACAGTAAGGCGACTCAAAACATCTCCCTTGCGAGAATCAGTAAACCACCCCATACTCATTCCTAGAACTCGACCATACATTTTATCTCTCAAGTCTCTACTTACACCCGTACGAATCGTCGCGAGACTATACATGGCAAGGTAAGACACCAAATTCTTCAGAACCGCCAATACAACAACGACAATACACACCGTGATTAATGCATGAGAATCCCCCCCTTCAAGAACATAACCATCAAACCAAGCACCGATTTTCCCAGGAATATCATCCGCCAAAGGGACAACTTCCACCTTAGTAGGAGTGGACTTGCCGGAAAATAAAATGCGTAGAAATGGAACAACACTTAGGAACGAAAAAAGAGACAATACCGCACCTATTGCATTTAATACAGCGTTGGAAACAAGATTCCAACGGTAGGCTCTGAATAGGGGGAATAAAACAGATAATCGCTTCATGTTCAGTCTAACAGCAAATTACGACACCAACTCTTCAGAAAATCCGATGTAAGTCGAAGGTGTGATCTGCCTTAACTCATCTTTAACGGCATCGGATACATTTAAAGTATCAATAAAAGCGCGCATCGAAGATGCATTGATTTTTTCGCCAGTTCTCGTAAGGTCTTTTAATGCCTCATATGGTTTGGGGTAGTTTTCACGACGAAGAATTGTTTGAATTCCTTCAGAGACTACAGCCCAGTTGTCTTCCAAAGCCGCTTCCAATGCAGAAGTATTCAGAACAAGTTTGCCCAAGCCTTTTAACAATGACCTCAATGCGATGAGACCATGACTCATCGGGACACCAATATTCCGAAGAACTGTAGAGTCTGTTAAATCTCGTTGCATCCTAGAAATAGGCAGTTTTTCAGAAAAATGTCCCAAAACTGCGTTGGCCAAGCCAAAGTTCCCTTCGCTGTTCTCGAAATCTATGGGATTCACCTTATGTGGCATCGCTGAGGATCCTACCTCCCCCTCCACGATCCTTTGCTTGAAGTAATCCATAGACACATACGTCCAAATATCTTTGTCCAAATCCATCATCACTGTATTTGCGCGCCTCATCGCATCACACCATGCCGCGAGGTGATCGTAATGTTCGATCTGAGTAGTCACCTTGCTCCGAAACAGCCCCAAATTATCTTCTACAAATTTCGTCCCAAAAGCAGGCCAATCAATGCCTGGATAGGCTACTTTGTGGGCGTTAAACCCTCCTGTCGCTCCTCCAAATTTGGCTGCGTAAACAGCGTTTGCTATTGAATCACGTTGTATCCTAAGTCGGTTTTCAAAAACACTCACCTCCTTCCCCAGAGTCACAGGAGAAGCTGACTGGCCGTGTGTTCTTGCAAGCATCGGCACAGACTTCCATTCGTTTGCAAGCCCACTTAATTTGGCGACAACCTCATCGATTAAAGGCAAATACACCTCTTCTGTAGCCCGCTTCAGCGACAATGGAATGGCTGTGTTGTTTACGTCCTGAGAAGTCAATCCAAAGTGAACGAACTCACTCCACTGGCTCACCCCCAATTTCACCATCTCTTCCTTAATCCAATATTCAACCGCCTTCACATCATGGTTCGTAGTGGCCTCAAGATCTTTAATCCTTTGAGCATCTGCTTCAGAGAAATGAAGATACAGCCCCCTCATGTCTTCAAACTTATCCTTGGGGAAACCATCGAGCTGAGGAAGCGGTAAGCACACTAAATCAATGAAGTACTTCACCTCCACCTCTACTCTATGCTTAATTAACCCAAACTCAGAAAGCAATGGTCCAAGGATATGAGTATGTCTGTGATATCGTCCGTCAACTGGAGAAATAGCATTCAAAGAAGAAAGCGGCATAGGGAAGTATTATTCAGTTCTTATATCAAAAGACAAAGATACTACCTTAGACGTATGCAACTTCATACTATTCACAACGGTAATTTTAAATTGGACGGGGGAGCCATGTTCGGCGTTGTACCAAAAAAACTATGGTCAAGGACGAACCCATCTGATGCAAATAATTTATGCCCTTGGGCGATGCGCTCATTGCTGATCGAAGACGGTGACAAATTAACATTAATAGATTGTGGATTAGGCGACAAACAAAGTGAGAAGTTCTTTGGTCATTATCACCCACACGGAGACGATTCACTGGATAAATCACTCTCAAAAGCTGGGTTTTCTCGTGACGACATTACAGACGTTTTCCTCACCCACTTGCATTTCGATCATGTGGGTGGTGCCGTAGAATGGAATGACTCCCGCAACGGCTATCGTCCCGCTTTTAAAAAGGCAACTTTCTGGAGCAATTCAAGGCACTGGAAATGGGCCACTGAACCAAACCCGCGCGAACGCGCAAGTTTCCTTTCTGAAAACATAAAACCCCTGCAAGAATCTGGACAGCTCAAGTTTGTAGATGCATCTGATGACGATCTCCGCATTAAAACTGGACTCGGTTTCGATGCATTCGTCGTGAACGGACACACTGATGCTCAAATGTGCCCCATCATCAAATTAGGTGACACCACGGTCGTCTTCATGGCGGACCTCCTGCCCTCAGTGGGACATATCCCGATACCATATGTCATGGGGTACGATACGCGTCCACTGTTAACACTCGAAGAACGCAGTAGAATTTTCAACGAAGCAGCAAACAAAGGGTATTACCTTTTTTTAGAACACGATGCCGCAAATGAAGTTTGTACTTTAATTCAAACGGAAAAAGGGCCTCGACTCGATCGCGTCATGAAATTAAGTGAGTTGTTGTAGAGACTATCCTTTCAGTCCTTTTCTAATCTCTCTTACCAAGCCAGGACCTCTGTATATAAATCCGCTATATATTTGGACCAAAGAGGCTCCAGCATCCATTTTCTCTTTCGCAGAGGAGAGCGAGTCTATGCCTCCTACACCAATGATAGGGAACGCACCAGAGGACTTTTGAGACAAGTATGCGATCACTTCTGTTGAGCGAGAACATAGAGGAGCGCCAGACACACCTCCACTCCCCAAATCATCTATTGATTTTGTTTTCAAATGAGAACGTGATATCGTCGTGTTTGTTGCGATGACCCCATCCACCTTTTCAGAAATGACAATATCGATGACATCATCTAATTGAGAATCTGTCATATCTGGGGCTATCTTTAAGAAAACAGGTCTACGCTTAGAATCCGGGGGAAGTTGAGCATCATTATTTCGCTTGACAACAGCCCTAAGCAAAGCTGAAAGCGGCTCTCTGTCTTGTAGTTCTCTAAGGCCTGGCGTATTGGGTGAACTTACATTCACTACAAAATAATCTACGTGCGGATGAAGTGCATCAAAACAAGCAATGTAATCCGAAGTCGCATCCTCATTAGATGTCATCTTATTCCGACCTATGTTCCCCCCAACAATTAATCCAACAGGTCGTCTTTTAAGTCTTGAAACTGCGTCATTTACACCTCCATTATTAAACCCCATACGATTGAGAAGAGCGGCATCTCTTTTTAATCGAAAAAGTCTTGGGCGGGGATTACCTGATTGGGCAATGGGCGTAAGTGTACCTACTTCTACATGACCAAATCCAAGGACTTGAAGTTCTCTAAGGTATCGCGCGTCTTTGTCAAAACCCGCAGCGACACCTACCGAATTCGGGAACTCAAGACCACAGATGTTTACAGTCGTATCAGAGATGCCTGAGTTAAAGCATTGCTTTAACACCCAAGCCATCCCCGGAATGACAATTGCAAATCGCAACATCGTCATAGAAAAGTGATGGGCTTTTTCCGGAGACATCAGGAACAACAAGGGTTTAAGGACATTTTGATACATAGTACGAAGGTAAGGACATGTCAACGAACTGAACATAATTGTGGATAACCCTGTTAATAGCGATCATAAAAGTGCACGACAAACCATGATTTAGCTTGATTAACTTTGAGACCCAAGGATGACAAACAAAGGACTACTCAGCTGGCTATCTAAAAAGAAGCTTACCGATGAAAAGGTGGCCAACATCTTCGTCAACTCATCTTTCGAGACTGTTGAGAAGGGATGGCCTGAAGTTGCATCGATGCTAAATGCCTCTCCCGGATTTGAAACTTGCCCTGATTTAGATGAAAAAGACTACGGCCTATTCTTAATGATCGTCGTCTCAGCAAATCTGAGTTTGGTTCACAAGTACTTTGAACCCGGTGTAGACCGAGCCATCATCAAAAGATGTTGTGCGAAGTTTGGACTTGCCCTAGGCGTCCCGAAAAACGACTTTGCGCTTAAAGTGAAAGCGAACAGGGATTTTATGAAGAAGATCAACCACCCTTCAAACAACACTGTCACAGCAATGACTCGGGCTGTTTTCTATAAATACGGCCTCATTGACAAACAAGACGTATACTTCAGGGACATGAATGTTCCCAACCCGATCATCATGAAGAGCCTTCGTGATGTGATGGAGCATTTTGCTTGGGAATGGGAAGACATCAGCAATCACTACAGAGTCACCGTTTCGAAGGAGGTAGAATCTGTTATATAAGTCTATCTAAATCACGGGCGACGTCTTTTTCCTTTAACGTAGACCTCTTGTCATGCATCTTCTTGCCCTTTGCAACACGGAAACGTAGTTTTGCGTATCCTGAAGGCGCAATAAACATGAGGGTGGGCACTAAAGTAACACCCGTATTCTTAAGTTTTTTATAGAGCTTTTTTAATTCCTTCTTCTGAAGAAGCAATTTTCTCTGGCGACGAGGCATCTGAATTGAATAGCCCGCGTTTTTATATTCCGAAACATAC
>JAQCID010000029.1 GCA_027618855.1 Bacteroidota bacterium
CAATCATCTCACATAGAATATTAATGGGATTGGGAGCCGCTCCCCCGTAAAGACCACTGTGGAGATCACGGTTGGGTCCCGTTACTTCTACCTCAACATAAGATAGCCCTCTGAGTCCGACAGTAATGGATGGGATATCGTTTGAAATAATTCCAGTATCGCTGACCAAAACAACATCCGCTGAAAGTTTGTCTTTGTGAGTTTCGAGGAATGTGTCTAGATGTGAACTTCCCACTTCTTCTTCACCTTCAATAATAAATTTAATATTACAAGGGACATCACCACTTGCTTTCATAGATTCCAGTGCCTTGACATGCATAAACATTTGGCCTTTGTCATCACACGAACCTCTTGCAAAAATGGCCCCTTCAGGATGCTTGGGCGTTGTTTTAATTATCGGATCAAAAGCAGGGTTGTCCCAAAGATCAATCGGATCAGGAGGTTGAACATCGTAATGACCATATACAAGGACGGTAGGCGCCTCATCACTCACATGGTACTCACCAAATACGATGGGATGTCCTGGTGTCACCATTACTTCCACATTGCCCGCGCCCGCTTTTTTAAGAGAACTTGCAACTGCTTGGGCACAGCGTTTCACATCATCATTAAAGACTGGGTCAGCAGAAACTGAAGGAATTCGCAACAAGTCACACAATTCGTCCAGCATACGCTGACGATTTTTATCAATATAATCTTTAATGTCCATGGTCAAATGTACAAAGGGGGAGCCTCCCTATCTTTGCAACTATTGAAAAAGATGAGTAATAAAAACCTGCCCGATTTCAGAGATACAGAACGCGCATTCAGGCATTTGTCTGACAGGGATTTAAGTCGTGGGAAATTGCTGTTTGAGCTGTTAAGCCGACCATGGCTGGTCGCAACAGGAAGCTTTTTTGCCCGATTGGCGTTGTTCATCCACTTGCCCATTGGATGGGCTATTCGGCCTACAGTGTATGCACAGTTCTGTGGAGGTGAGGATGTTGACGAATCCGAAGAAACAATTTCGTTGCTGTATTCCAGCAAAGTGATGACCATTCTTGACTACAGTGCTGAAGGGATGGATGCTGAAAAAGATTTAGATATTACGTGTTCTGAAGTGTTAAAAACTGTCGATGCTGCAGCAAATGACCCGAGACATGCATTTTCCGTTTTTAAGCCCAGTGGGCTTTCTAGCAATTCTCTTTTAATCAAGAAGAAGAAAGATTTTTCTGAAAGTGATCTTGCAGCATGGGAAAGAGTCGAGCGAAGAGTGCGATCTATATGTGCCGCGACAGCAGAAGCTGGTGGGCGGGTATTAATCGATGCGGAAGAAAGCTGGATTCAAGACAACATCGATGAACTTGCCGAAGACATGATGTCTGACTTTAATCGAGAAACAGCTGTCGTCTTTACAACAGCCCAACTTTACCGTCATGACCGGCTCGCATACGTTAAGGAATTAACAAGGAAGGCAAATGAGGCGGGCTTCATCGCAGGGGTTAAACTCGTGCGAGGTGCTTATATGGAAAAGGAAAGAGAAAGAGCTGAAGAAAGGGGCTACAATTCTCCAATTCATACAGATAAAAAATCTACGGATTTGGATTTCGATCATGCTGTCAAATTCTGCCTCGAGACCTTAGAACGTGTACATCTTTTTTGTGGGTCACATAACGAGGAAAGCAACATGAAACTTTGTGAGGCAATGGCGGAGATGGGCATTGCAAATAACGACAAGAGAATAACGTTCTCACAGCTTCTCGGAATGAGTGACTCCATTACGTTTAACCTTGCGGATCATGGATACAACGTCGCCAAATATGTCCCTTATGGACCTATTCGTGAAGCGATGCCATATTTGATTCGTCGTGCAAAGGAGAACACGTCAGTGGCAGGCCAAACTTCAAGAGAGCTTACCCTCATAAGAGAAGAAATAGCAAGACGAAAGTCATGAACCATCTCATCCTCACAATAGGCTTCATTTTTATTGGGATTACAATGGAAGTCATTGCTACATCCATCTTAGACTTTATCAAGTCAAGAGACCCGAGACTTAAGGGCGAAACCTATCTTTGGATGCTGCCCATTTACGCTGTCGTACCCTTCATATATATGTTCGTGACAAGTACGTTCGGAGAATCGGGATGGATCGTAAAAGGCGTTGTTTATATGACGGCATTTTATTTACTTGAACTCGTCGCAGGACTGACAATTAAAGCGCTTGTGGGTGTCTCGCCTTGGAATTATAAAAATTATCGATTCCATTTCAAAGAGGTGATCTGTCTCGAGTATGCACCCGTTTGGTTTATTTATGGAGTCGTGGGAGAAATGTACTTTGGATTTTTAATCTCCATTTAACTCAAAGTTGAGTTGTGACAAATGGGAGGTGATTAAAACTCGGAAACAAGTGTAAACCTAAGTGCTCTAGGCATTGTGGGACGCGAACCATAAGGTCGTCTGGCGACTACAAATGTCCCATTCAATACATTTGTTACCCCCAGGGAGAGCTTGATGTTCTCCGAGGCCAGATAAGAAAAACCTGAATCTAAGATGACCGAAGCGTCTGTAGATGACGTTTGATTTGCATCTCCTTGACCCGCTTCTGTCCTCATTGATGAAGTATATCGGCCACTAATGTCAGCGGATACATCCCCGATCTCTAAGGAAGTTACAATAGAAAGTTGATGCGGAGCGAGATATGGAAAGGCGTCGCCCATTTCCACGTCACCCCATGCGTCCAATTCACTTGAGAATGTATTTGAAAAACTTGCGTCTGTATACGTATAGGCCACGCGAATAGGCATAGATAGATGATCAAAGGGTCCATCCATAAATGGATCTATGGACAACTCGAACTCCAGGCCCTTTGCAATTGCTGAACCTCCGTTGTAAAGTTCTCCAGAACCCGATCCACCTGATGCAGTGAGATCAGCTCCGAGCAGATTTGAATAATTGTTGGAAAACAAAACCAACTGAGCGGAAGAATAGCGGTGAGAAAACCTCAGGCCAAGTTCCAAATTCATGGACAATTCGGGACTTGTTTCTGGGTTTGATCCTGGTGGGATAAATCCTCTATGAATGCCCGTGAAAACGTCAAACAATGTTGACACGTTATAATTAAGTCCCAAACCGGGTAGGAGAACAGAGACATCGTTTGATCGGTAATCAGCCTCTCCAAGACGTTCTAGATCTGAAGATCCATAGTCGAAGCTCTCGAAATGGATGCGCTCGTGACGGATTCCAGGAGTAAATGTAAAATCTCCAAAATGAAAAGTACCTCGAAGATATGAGGCGAGAGCGGTCGCAAATTCCTCTTTGTTCCCTGCCGTTCCACGAACACCGGGCGTGACAAGCTCCATCTGTCCATCATCCATAGAATAGCGATCGCGCCATTGGAATCTATCTACTCCGTCACGATGCAATCTGATGCCATAAATGATTCGGTGTGTTGTTGTTTCTGACGGACTCCCAAACTTAAATATTCCCCTGTGTTGAATCCCTTGCGCGAAATAACTTCTGTTGTTCGCTTTTACATCTAAGCCTGCGCCGTCAGGAGTTGAAGATCCCGAGAGATAGGAAAATGGGGCTGAATAAACATCTGGAGAATCTAAAATGCTTCCTAGCTTAACGACAGTTCCCGTAGAATCAATCACGCGATCTAGCTTATACCAGTTCCGATCAAAAGTCGTTCTGTAGAAGTCCGTGCTAAATTCAAGAGATTTAGATGGTTCGATTTTGTGGGACACCACAACCTGAGTTTGGCGGGAGGTCATCACATCTTCTGAACTGGCAGAATATCTGCGCAAGGGTGACAAAATAAAATCATCCGCTGAAAGGCCTAAATAAGTTTCATTTGAAACTTCTTCCACATCAGAAACCTTAAGCGTGATTGATTGGAATGTTTTCGCAGAAGCAGGAGTTGAATAACGCAATTTTATGAGCCGATCTGATTTGTCAAATCCCGTGGAAGCACCATTGTCAAGAATCTTGAATCCATCTGACCCCAGTTGAAGGTATTCTACAAGATATCCGAACGTTCCTTTTGGCGTTTCTTTAGACCCACCGACTGTTGTATGAATTTTGTTGGACCCAAACGAACCCATCACCATGTTAAACGTTGCCCGACTATTCTCAGGTATCGTGGTTGAAATGAGATTGATCGCACCCGCGGCAGTTTGCGGACCGAAGGCAATTTGGCTTGAACCTTTCAGAATTTCTATGGAAGACATTCTCGCGATAGATGGGAAATAATATGCGGCAGAAGCCGTATAAGGCGCAGGAGCAATCAGAATACCATCTTCCATGATACTTATACGAGAAGATCTTTCCGTACCAGATCCACGAAGACCTATATTCGGTCGGAGCCCAAATCCATCTTCCTCAGTGATGTTAACACCAGATACGGTCCTCAGTGTTCGGAGAGGATCCGAATAGGAAAAACGATTGAGTTCCTTCGTTGTGATCAGGTGGAGAGAACCTGGGACTTCATCGAGGCCCGATGCACCCGAAGCTAATCCTACTGCAGAGACAGTTGCTTCTGGGATCCCATGCCAAAGAGAGATTATTTCAGAAATAGAATCTGCCTCAAAGGAACTTTGAGATATGTCTTGGGACAGGAATTCTCCCATCATTAATAAGATGGAAAAGACAAAGAGGCAGGTTGTTTTCATGGCGCAAATATTCCATGTATTTCAATGCCCAAACAATACCCTTAAAAAGGTATTTAGACTGATTCTATATAAGGGGTTCTACTCGACGATAAAAATGACTTCACTTGCCAAACCAAAACACCCAAACCCACTACTTACATTCGAATACATCAGTGAAGGTTCTGCAAAGAAATCTTCACCTCCAGATAAATATGAATCCACACTTAAATAATATCTGGCCAGCTCTGGACTGAGAGATTCAACTCTCACCCTTGTTGAAATCGGTGCCCATTTAGAATCTTCTGGGGTTGACTTGGTTAAGATTTGTACATCGTGTAATGCAGAAACTGCAGAAGATGAACTTTCATCTGAAACCATGATGACAGAGGATTCATCTAGACTTGTAAGACGTGTAATACGAGGGTCTGTTCTTGTTTGAAAACGCATTGCCAACCATTCCTGGGTGCCCGTTTCAGTGTCTTGATAGAGTGCATCAATATGAATTAAATAGTTCTTCTTCACGCCCAAGTTGTTGTCGAAATTGATCGTGTACACATCTTGAATCGACGGACCATCCCAGGGGGATGATGTTGAGTCACCTTGATATTCATAATTTACGTCAAACATAGGTTTTGAAGGCATGGTATTGGTGGCTGTTACCTGATCAAAACCCGGAGCATCAACTGTGAGCGTAATCTGCCCTGAAGTCGTCCCAAAGGTGTTTTCAAGATCTAATTTATATAAAGGATCGTAGAAGTCCGATTCGGATAAAGTGTAAAGCGTTTGCCCGCCTTCGTCAGTTAAAGTAACCACTGCGCCTTGAACAGGTTGTGGGCCTTCAGGATCTATGACAGAAGCAGAGCTAGATATTTGTGCAAAAATCTTATCGTCCTGGTCATTGACAATTAATGTCGCAGTAAGCACAGGGATGTGGTCCGGAAATGGAATTTCTTGAACCACTCCTTCCGTAAACTTTTCACAACTGGTGATTGTAAGTGCCAGGAGAAATGCTTGAAGTAGTGGGGTATAAGAAGGTGAATTTTTCATGATTAAAACGAGTAACGCCAAGCGATTGAGGGAATCATCGGGAAGATGCCATACTCTCGTATGACAGGATTTCCGGCATCATCTTGATCTGTTTGTAAAAAGAAAGGGTTGAGATTGTTATAGGCGTTATAAATACTGAAAACGAGTTGTTTCGAACCATCCGTTGTCTTTTTTGTTCGGGTAAGAGATAAATCTAACCTGTGATAAGGACTCATGCGGTATGCATTTTTTTCCGAAGGTATTTCTGGCTCAAAGGTGTAGGTTCCAGTACCAGAGCCATCAGGGATGTATGTCGCGAATGACGACTCGCTTAAAGTGAGCGCTCGGCCAGTACCATAAAGCCAAACGGCAGATCCAGTCCATTTGTCTGTAAAATCATGGGTGATTACAAAACTCAGATCGTGTCTTCTGTCATAGGTAAAAGGGTACCAATCCCCACTGTTTATCTCTTCGAACTGACGGTTAGACCAAGAAAGTGTGTAGCCTATCCATCCAGTGGTACGCCCGTACTTCTTTTGGACCAAAAGCTCGGCACCATAGGAGTTTCCGATTCCTTGAGTCACCTTGTCTTCCCAATCACTGTCTAAACTAAAGAGAAAGCTCGCACCTTCTTTGTAGCTAAGTAATCCGTCCATCTCTTTATAGTATCCCTCAAGTGACCTCTATTTCTCCAAAAGTCTTCGCAAGACCCATGGCAACTTGCCAACTCTGTTGAGGGCGAATTCTAGCTGTAGAAGGAACCCAAAGGTCCGTAGGGAGTCCCAAACCTTCATTCGTAAGTAGGTTCACGTATTGGGCCATTCTTGCAAAAGATGATTTCAGCGCGTAACCTCCGGGGAGTTTAAGGTTCAGTGCAGCCCTTGGCTGAAATGAGTAGTAAGATGTATCCTGCACCATCAGCGCAGAGGCATGAACGCCGAGGTTGACTTTGACCCTATCTCCCAAATCGAATTCATCTTCTATATACACGAAGGCATCGTTGGAGGTAATGTCTGAAGGTCCCAGTACCGTATCTATGGCATTGACCTCGCCGAAGTCCAGCTCAAGAGCTGTAGCGCCAGGGCTGAACGTGTGATTTGTGAAATTTGCACCGAACTTCACGAAGTGACGTGCATTGGGAGCGAAATCGAAATCTACACGTCCCGTAAAATCCTCTATGCCCGAATTGTACAATGCAGCGAACCTCAAAGAATCTCCCTCAGTCGAGGTTTCTGAGACATCAGCGCCAGTATTGAATTCGTAGAGTGATCTCGTCAACGTAACGTTTGAGAATAGTTTGGGGGTCCATTCATGATTCCATCGGAGCGCTTGTATTGCATTTTTCCAATCCAGGCCAAAATCGAGAGACGAAGTGTTTTGCCCAAAATTCTCTGAGGAGGCAATTCCGAAATCATCTTTCCCTTGGAATGCACTGAAATAAAGTCTGTCCTTTTTGCCCACCTTCCAATTGAGTTTTGCATTAAGGTCGAAGAAAAAATATCTTGGGTCAGTGGAAACATCTGGGTTATTGTTATTCGTTGCTGCGATTAAGGGAGTAATAAGCAGGTCGATATAAGTACGTCTGCCACTGATCATAAATGACGCTTTGTCTTTTACAATGGGCCCTTCCAAGGTGAGTTTAGACGCAATGACGGACACTGTTGCATCTCCATGATATTCCTTCATGTGACCATCCTTCATGTTAATTTCAAGAATCGAACTAAGCCTTCCGCCGTAGCGCGCTGGAAACCCACCCTTCGTAATGGACATGTTTTTTACCGCATCCGCATTAAAAACAGAGAAAAATCCAAACAGGTGATTGACACTATAGAGGGGCACTCCATCCAGAAGCATGAGGTTCTGATCCGGAGAGCCGCCTCTGACATAAAGCCCACTCGTACCCTCACCTCCAGATTGCACTCCTGGCAAAAGTTGAAGGACCTTTAACAAATCTACCTCACCTCCGATCGCAGGAAGGCTCTTCACTTGATCTATCGGAATCGTGATTTTTGACATTTGGACTTGATCTTCAATCTTGTTGAAGGACTCGCCTGTAACCAGAGCCTCAGATAGGTTTGTTCCCGCCACAAGTTCGATGTCCATCGGAATGTTTTCCTTGAGGTTGATCTCAAATCTTTGGGTCGCGTATCCGATATATCTCACGAAGACATTGTACGTCCCCTTGGGAAGCGTAAGGGAATAAAATCCGTAAAGATTTGCCGCTACGCCTACTTCCGCATCCTCACACCACACAGTCGCCCCAATTAACTGTTCCCCACTTGAAGCGTCCTGAACGTGACCAGAAAGGGTGAAGTTTGTTTGAGAATATAATGAGGTGGCAATCAGAAATTGAAACAAAAAGAGTAGACGCATAGACAGTACCTTTGAATAGTTTAAAATCCAAGCAAAAGTAAGTATCTATGACACAATCGAAGCAGTCATTTTCATTCTTAACAGTTCTTGTGTTGGCGTTCATCTCTTCAAATGTTTCAGCCCAAACCGCACCCTCGACAATAAATGCCATTCGCATCGCCGAGGTTGACCAGTCCATTCAAGTCCTTTCCGCTTCGCACGATACGGACAATCATTCTCTGCTTGTTGTAGGACATGACGGAGTCGTTCATTTTTGGGAACCTCTTTCAGGTGTCAGGGATACACCATTCCTGGATCTCGGAGCGAACGGATTAAATATTCTCGACTTTGGGGGCAACAGTGAACAAGGGATTAATGGAATGACTCTGGACCTGGATTTCGATAACAACGGGCTGTTTTATATCATTTACAATGGCTACAGACCTGATGGCACCGGGGAACTAATCGATGAACGTGTCCTGTGTTTCGGCACCACAGAGGACCACCTTCATGCAGACACAGAGGTTTGGTATGAAGTCCTTGAGTTGGTGCAACCTGACCAAGGGCACAATGGAGGCCAAATCCTTTTCGGTCCCGATCAATTCCTTTACATCTCTACAGGTGATGGGGGGGCTACTGGAACAGGTGCGGTCGGAGGAGGCTCAGGGGGGGATGATCATGGACCCTTGGGAAATGGGCAAAATCTTGAATCATTGCTCGGTAAAATTCTGCGTATTGATGTGCACGGACTCAATCCATATACAATCCCATCGAGCAATCCTTTTGTAGGAATTGAAAATACGCGAGATGAGATTTGGTCGTACGGACTGAGAAATCCATGGCGCTTCTGCTTTGACTCTGAGAATGGAGACATGTTTATAGGGGATGTGGGAGAAGTCGATTGGGAAGAGATCAATTACGAAGCTGGAGGCAGTGGTGGCGGAATAAATTACGGATGGAGGCTCATGGAAGGCCCCGACTGTTATGAGCCCATAGTGGATTGTGATCCCAACTCGAGTATCACAGAACCCATCTTTGCATTCCCCCACGAAAATGGCCTCTGCAGTGTCATCGGAGGGGTGGTATACCGCGGCCAAGACATCCCATCTCTGTATGGGTATTATATCCTATCTGATGCATGTGGGTTTGGGGATACACAATTTTTCACATTAATCTCCGATGGAAATGGCGGTTGGATAGATCAGCCCCTTGTCCTTGATGTAGAAGGAGGATTTGTCCCCTGGACAGAAACAAAATTCGCCTTCGGGGAAGACAACAAAGGAGAAATCTATCTCTGCACGAGATATTTTGTGTACAAGCTCCTTTTTGATCCGCTTTCCCCACCTGTTGATATCGGAGGTGAAGAGATCAATTTCCATCCAAACCCTGTCGCTCCTGGTGCTT
>JAQCID010000030.1 GCA_027618855.1 Bacteroidota bacterium
CCATTTTCATTCCTATTGTAGCAACGAGTATGTAAAGGAACAATGACCCAATCTTACTCGCTCCTGCTCCTTCATATTTACTGGCTTTTGTGAAGCTCAGTGCAACGCCCAATACCGTTGCAATGACTACGATCCAAAAGAAGCCTTTCTCAAGAGAGGATAAAAATTGAACAAAGCTGCCTGGGTTGGTTGCAAGAATACTTGCAAACCAGTCATGGATGCCTACGCTAGCTGTATCTGCTACGATATGAGAGATAGCCACACATCCAAATGCGATCCCTACAACAACCATAATGTCTGTAAACGTAGGGATTCTCGCGATGCTGGCAGAATATGCTTCCACTTTGGCTTTTAATTCGTTGACAGCTGAACTGTCGGCTTTAAGCCATTTGTCGATGGCTTCAGTGCGGCTAGCTCCGTAAAGGAGGAAGGGCATCCATAGGTTTGCCACAAAAACATCAACAATCAGCATGATTGAGAATTGTTGATCCATGGTTTCGGAAATCTCTTTTAGGGCCGCCTGGTTTGCACCGCCCCCTATCCAACTGCCTGCAACAGTAGATAAACCGCGCCACATCGCTTCAGGGGTGTCTCCGCCAAATACCTCAGGGTTGAATTGTCCTACAGTCCAAAGGGCAATGGGGCCACCTATCACAATGCCAATTGTTGCAGCGAAAAACATGATCAAGGCTTTCGATCCCAAATTGTAAATCCCCTTAAGGTCAATGCTCAGGCACAGTAAAACCAGGCTGGCTGGGAGCAAGTACCGTGAAGCTACGAAATACAAATTCGATGCTTCACCATCTACAATGCCCAAAGAATTAAATGCTGCAGGGATAAAGTAGCACAGCAAAAGACTGGGCACAAAAGTGAAGAATTTCTTACATTGAGGAAGACTGGCGGCGTAGAAAATCCCTGCAAGGGTAACTGCAAGAAGGCCTAGAACGACAGCATCATTAGCGAATGGAAACATTGGGTAGGTATTTCATGTTGATTGAAGCCTGTAAGCTACAAAACTTTAGAAAAAAAAAGGAGCGGCCTCAATAAAGAGACCGCTCCTAAATTTCGGGGGTGAGCCGAACCCTATCACCTTATCATCAATGGGGTTGCACTGAATGGATTAGAAGATCCCAAATGGGCGATGTACGTGCCAGGGCTTATTGATTCGCTGATTATAAATAGTTGAATTCCATCTGAATACCGAGTTCCTTGTCCTTCCCACACCAAGCGGCCGTCGGTGCCTATGATTTTAAGTGTGATCAGGTTAGCGGATGAGCTTCGTATAAATAGTTTTCCGTTTCCGTTAGAGTAGGGGTTTGGATATAGGGTGAACAATTCACTTTCTACAATATCTATTGCGTTTGTTGTTGCGTTTCCTTCACAATCGTAATTGGGTTCAGCATAACTACATTCACCTGAATCTGTAGCTTCTGCGTTGTAATTACATGCAATCGTGTCAACACACCCTAGTATTTCCAATTCGTCACAGATGCCATCGTTGTCAGCGTCTTGTAGGCATGCTCCGTTACAATCGTAATGAACCACAGCGTAGGTACATTTGGCATAATCGGTCGCATCAGCGTTGTAGTCACAAGCAATCGTGTCCAGACACCCTGCGATTTCAAATTCGTCACAAATACCATCGTTGTCAGAGTCTTGTAGGCACGCTCCGTTACAATCGTATCCAGATTGTGGGTATGTACAGCTGTTGTCATCAAGGTTTGCAAGTACATTAAAATTACATGCAGAGGATACTTGACATCCTGGAACTTCAGCATTGTCACAAATGGAATTGCTGTTAAGGTCTGCACATCCTTCAAAAATATTAGGAGTAGCGCAAACAGCACTCACTTCTTCAAATCCGAAATGGTCGTTATAAGAATCCACTCCTTCAGCCAATATTTCACCATTTTCTGATGTTACACTGTAAGATCCTCCGAATTGCATTCCGTCACCAAAGGCATCGGAAATCGTGAAATTGTAGCATCCAACAGTCACACAACCAGCTTGAATGTATGTTGAACTGTTGTTTGTTTCATAAGGGCCTCCAAACATGATGAGTGTATTCAAAGAGTCCACCAATGTCCAAGTCGTTTCGTTTCCATAGGCGTCAGGGGATACTGTCACCGTAAAGTAGTCACTTTCTTCTACATTGAATGTGTGTGTGATGATGTCGTTTGAACTCCAGCCATCTTCTCCGCCACCATCTAGGGTGATTTGGGCTTCAAGAGTATGCGTGCCATAAGGAACAGAAATTTCAGGAAGTGTGACCATTTTTGATGTTCCAGGAGAAATAGAATCCTCAAAATGTACTTTGAAGGGTTCATTTGAGTCCAGTGTGATGATCACTTCATAACTGTGAACAGTATTTACACCAAAATTCGAAATCTCTAGTTCAGGGGCAACCTCTGGAAGACATTGGGATGCTGCAGGACTCTTAAAGTAAATTGCAGCCAGGTCTGTTTCAGCAACAGGTGTCCCTCCGAAACTGTCTAAAAGTGATGATCTCGTAGAATTCAGGGTTGCTCTCATCCGTTCTGCTTGTCCTTGTGTAAATGTGTTTCTGCAAGTCTCATCGGTATAGTCCATGTAGTTTTCTATCTGAGCGTCTGGACAATTGACAGGGCCAGAACAGGTTGCATTAGACGTTGTTGATGGGGTGTCACAAACCTGATCTCCTTGCGTATCGCAGTTTGTTTCGTTCAGGCATTGACTGGTGCTAGATGTGTTGTAGAATGTGTGGTACAGTCCCAAGCTATGTCCCACCTCGTGTGTGATTACCCTGTTGAGGTCTGTGTATCCTTTGAGTTCACCGACAGTCCCAAATGCATTGTATAAAATAACCACTCCGTCTCTCACATTTTCGAAAGGAAAGTATGCAAATCCTTGAACACCTCCTCCAGCGTCATTGTTATCTATTTCTGACACCACCCAAATATTTAAATAATCTTCTCTTGGCCAAACCGAAACCGATTTCAATTCTGTTTCATCAGCTCCTACGCCAATATTTCCACTTTTAATTCCTTCTTCTGCATAGTATTGGACGGATGAGGCATCCACTCTTAGTATTCCATTTGTAGGCTCTCCTTCTGGTGTTCTGGCAGCTAGACAGAACTCCACAGCGACATCCACGCCAAGTCCATCGCCATTTGTGCCAGCCATTTTTCTAAAATCCTCATTGAGGCCATGAATGCCACTCAAGATTTGTTCATCCGTAATATTCTCTTTTGTTCCGATTGCATTTCCAGTATGCATGATGTGCACAACGACTGGGATTTTGTAAACTTCATCGAATTCAACAGATCTATTTCGATCTGCTTTCATTCTGTTGATTGCGTCTTCTAACGCAGCGAAGCTCCTTTGGTACTCATCGGAATTGTTAAGCGCTTCTTCGTGTACATCTGTAGATGCACAAGTAGAAGTTTGGGCTGAACCAATTGAAGTTAGACACACAGCAAGTGTGAGTGTGAGCGTAAGTGAGAGTGTGTGAGTGAATTGCATGATGATGATAGATGTTATCTCATACGCAACTCAGGAATGTTAGGTTACAAAAATGGCGAGATAAAATTCTCGCCATTTCGCAAAGCTGTCGTAAAGCTTTTGTAACTAGTATGTTAGGGATTCTTTTACTCAGTAGCTTACTCAGCAGCTTCAATACCTAGAAGTTCTACTTCGAAAATAAGTGCTGCGTATGGAGGAATTGGACCACCTGGATTTGGACGTGCTCCGTAAGCGAGATCTTGAGGGATATAGAACGTAGTCTTGCCACCCACTTTCATGAGCTGTAAGCCTTCAGTCCATCCTGGGATCACTCCATTTAAAGGAAAGGAGATAGGCTCTCCACGCTTGTAACTTGAATCAAACTCAGTTCCATCAAGCAGCGTTCCCTTGTAATGTACAGTTACTTTATCTGTTGGTCCTGGATTCTCACCCGTTCCTTCAGTATCATGCTGGTACTGTAATCCAGTTTCAGTGACATTAATGCCTTTCTTCTTTGCGTTTTCTGCAAGAAAAGATTCGCCTTCAGCCCTGTCAGCTTGTGATGCTTTTTCTTTTACAGCTTCCATTGCAGTGCGGACTACCGCATCAGCTTCTTCAGCACCGATCGTTGCATTGTCATTCATGACAGCGGAAAATCCGCTAGCAAGCGCTTCGCTGTTGATTTCATTCATCCCTTCGGACTTCATGTTTGTTGCGAATAAAACGCCAAGGGCATAAGAAACAGAATCCATTTGGGTGCTGATTTGAGTTGAGTGTGAGGGTTGTGCGTTTGAGCAGCTCGGCATTGTTGAAACTAAAACGAGCATTGCTACAGCGCCGCGAAGATAGTACGTGAATTTCATGTACGTGTTATTTGTTTAAAAATCGGGTGAATACCATGTTATTTGGCTCCGAAAGTTCGGTGTTATAATGGTAATCTAGGTTGTTAAATGACATTAATTTTTTCACACCTTCTTCTCCAGATAGTTTTTCTTGGATGGCAAACCTCGCAATTGCTCCTCGTGCCTGTTTGGCAAATGTGCTTATGGACCTGAAGCCTTTGTTGCTTTCTTCCTTAAATGTACATGTGATTATCCGCGCATTGATTCCCGTTCTTTTAATCACGCTACTGTATTCTTCACTTGCCAAATTCAGGATGATGTCGCTTTTGTTTCCTTTGAGTTTGTCTGAAAGAGGTTCTTTCAAATGTTTTGACCAAAACGAATAAAGTGAGGTGTGTTCCTGATCTACTTTAAATTTCAACCCCATTTCTAGCCGATATGGCATCATTAAATCACATGGCCTTAACAATCCATATAGCCCACTTACTATGAATAGGTGAGACTGTGCGTATTTCATGTCAGATCTTTTTAAAGTAGACAGATCTAGAAATTTAAAAGCAGCTCCTTGCATCGCAAATCCACATGGGATAGCCCCAGCTTCTTGGGCTTCAATGATTGAATTGAAACAGGCCCATTTCTGATGCCAATTAATCACTGTACTCGAAAGCTTCTCAGACAATTTCATGAGATTGCTCAATTCTGTTTGGTCCATGCTTCTAAGTTGAGACATCAGGACTGTCGCTTCATCATTAAAAGCGGGCAAACTCTCCATTCCACGAGGGCATGAGGCGTTTATATCTATCGTTTTTGCAGGAGAAAGAATGATTTGCATGTTTGCGAAGGTCGTGATAAGAAATTGGCTTAGTATATTGCACACATGCAAAAATTGATATCCACCGTTTTTATTACGTTTGCTCTCCTCATATCGAACGCAACGTTGTCCCAATGTAGTTCCGATGAATCGACAGTTCAGATTGTTATTCTGACGGATGCCTGGGGCGCTGAACTTTACTGGGAACTGGTCCCTCAAGGTCAAATGTGTGGAGAGGCACCCGTGCTTCTTAGTGGTGGAAACATGGGGGTAGGTTGTGATGGTGGTGGGATGGGAGCTTCATCTGGATTCACATATGCCAGCAATGGGACGTTTGTTTCTGAAATGATTTGTGTTGACACGGACACCCAATTGGATTTGATTCATGTCGATTCATACGGAGATGGGGGATGTGACTTTATTGTTCTCATTAACGGAGCCCAAACAGCATATCTTGACGGCACGGGATTCGGAAACACTTTCACGATAGATGTTGCCTCAAATGAACTCATTCCACACGACAGCCCTTGTGATGCAGCGGACATTTTATCCGATGGCACTCCTTTAATGATCTCTTCTCTAGGAGCAACTTCTGGATATTTCGAAATGGGACCTCCCGCTTTAGGTTGTAACGTTCCAGGAGGTTGGTGTGAAGGAGGTGTTTCTGCTTCCGTTTGGGCCAAATTTACAGCTGAAGACGGTGTCAGTTACAAGATTAGCACTTGCAATGCAGGGACCGATTTCGACACACAATTGGCGGCGTGGGCTGTTGATGATTGTGGAGATTGGAATATGTATTCTTTAGTCGCCTCAAACGATGATGCTGGGTGTGGTGTCGGCGCATACTATTCCAGTACGTGTTATACGTCGTGTTTGGAAGCAGGAACGGAAGTGTATGTGCAGATAGATGGTTGGTACGGATCTTCGGGTCAAGCAGAGCTTACTGTTGAGCCTTCAGAGCTTGAACCAGTCATATCGTCGACTGTTCGCAACATTAGTTGTGCGTTAGAAACAGAATTTAACCCTGACGGATCGATTCAAGTTTATGCATATTATGGGGGTCTTGACTGGAATGCTACATGGACTGGGCCCTTTGGATATACTGGGACAGGGATGAGTATTTATGGGCTGTTACCTGGCGTATATAATGTCGAGCTCGTTTCAAATTGTTCTGGTGAGGTTTACGAATTTTCCTATACAATTGTTAATCCAGAAGAACTTGAACTCTCTGTTTCAGTGACGTCATCATGTGAAAATGGTTCAGGAGGTTCTATCGACCTTGAGATTACTGGTGGTACAGGAGACATGAATATTGATTGGGACGGACCAGAAAGCTTTGATTGGGATGGTGAGGATGTTTTGGCAGCAGAATCAGGGTGGTATAACGTAGAGGTGGAAGATGGCAATGGTTGTTCAGAGAATATGGACATTGAAGTTCCATTTGTGGGGATTTCACCTTACAGTTTGGGGGAGGACTTTGAACTCTGTTCCGGAGACGATGAGTTTTTCTTTGGACCAGTTGGGAATTACAACTACGAATGGCAAGATGGTTCCAACGGGCAATTTTTTGTTTTAGAAACGGCACCCAACATTTCTACGACAGTTGTTGTCGGTGTATCTGTAACAAATGCATATGGCTGTGAGAGTTCTGATGCTGTTGTGATTACTGTTGTTAATTGTGCGTTGTCAACTTCAAACATTGAGGGTGCTACAAAATGGTCATTGTCTCCAAACCCTGTTGCAGATTTTGCTGTACTGGCATTAAAGGGTGTTGCTCAAGGCAGTGTATGTCATGTTAGAGATTCAAGCGGTAGGATTGTTCAAGCTTTTCCAGTAACCCAAGCCACAACCTTTGATGCTTCTGGATTGGAGTCTGGAGTTTATATGATTGATGTACAGAATGATCAGGGAGCAAGTGTTTGGCATTCTCGCGTAGTGGTCCAATAATTTTCTTACAATGAACATATTTAATCGTGTAGTGGTTCTCCTTTGCGTGGGAGTGATGGGGTTGTTTTCTAATGAAGCGCAAGCAAAGGAGGGTATGTGGATTCCTACGCTACTGAGTGCGCTTGAAGGGGATATGCAATCTATGGGAATGCGTCTTTCTGCGGAGGACATCTACAGTGTCAACCACAGTTCTTTGAAAGACGCTGTTGTTCACTTTGGCGGTGGTTGTACAGCTGAGATGATTAGCTCTGAAGGGCTCCTTTTGACAAATCATCATTGTGGATATAGCCAAATTCAATATCACAGTTCTGTCGAAAACGACTATTTAAAAAATGGTTTCTGGGCAATGAGTAGATCGGAGGAATTGTCCAATCCAGGTTTGACGGCTACATTTATTGACAGAATTCACGATGTGACACAAAGAGTTTCTGATGCATTAGCGGGCTTAGAAGGAGAGGAGTTGGCAGCTGCCCGCAAATCTCTTTATGACGGCATCGTCTCTGAATTTACGGAGGGTACAGATCTTACTGGTGGGGTTGTTTCTTTTGATTTTGGAAACCAACATTTTTTAATTACCAAGCGCACCTTCTTAGATGTACGCCTTGTCGGTGCCCCTCCTTCTGCGGTAGGAAAATTCGGGGGGGATACAGACAACTGGCTTTGGCCTCGCCACACGGGTGATTTCAGTGTGTTTAGAATCTATGCATCGTCCACAAATGCACCTGCAGAGATTGGCCCAGAAAACATCCCCTACACTCCAAATCATCATTTTCCTGTATCCATAGATGGTGTGGAGGAAGGAGATTTCACCATGATTTTCGGTTTTCCAGGGAGTACTGAGCAGTATTTGACTTCGGATGCGGTTACGCATGTCATTGAGCGCCTTAATCCCATGCGTATTGCCATGCGAGATGTGAGTCTGGCGATCATCAATTCTGCGAGGGCTTCTAGTGATGCGCTTCGGATTGCGTATGCATCTAAGCAGAGCAGTATTTCAAATGCCTGGAAGAAGTGGGAAGGCCAAACAACAGGACTCATTGAACTCAATGCGTTGGGAAAAAAGCTTGAGCTGGAGTCTGATTTTATAGCGAGAGCCTCTGGTGTAGAATCACCTAACGTGGACTATGTCAAGGCAATCGGTGAAATCCAGTCTGCGAATTCTGATTACTTTCCTTATTTAGAATCACGTGCTTTGTTTATCGAATTGGTGTATTATGGTCCTGATTTATTGTTGCATGCATTTGAGTTTGCGGACCTTATCGACGATTGGGATCGTTTGACTGAATCCGGGAAGCTAGAGGATACCATCGCTCATCTGCGAGAGGTGAATTCTGAATACGCGCGTAATTATGACGCATCTGTTGACGAACGCCTTCTAGGTGGACTCGTCGCAACCTATTTAGAACTTGCGCCAGAATCGTTGGTGCCAGAAAAGATGGCGTCGAATTTTTATGCTTCTGCCTCAAGTGATTCTTATGCGTCATCTTTTTTCGACAAATCTATTTTCGACAATCCAGCAGATCTTGAAGCGTTGCTTTTGAAAGGAAAGCATAAGCCCTTTACAAAGCTTAAAGATGATCCTGCTTTTAAACTTATTATGGAGTTGCGCGCTCATTATTTCAATGACGTTTCGCCAGGTTATCGTGCTGGAAGTTCCAAGATTCAAAATGCAACGGCCATCTATACAAGGGGGCTACGTGAACTCTTTCCTGATCGGTTATTTCCGGTGGATGCGAATTCTACGCTTAGGTTGTCTTACGGCAAAGTAGAGGGGTCTTCTCCTCACGACGGAATGAACTACGAGCCCTTGTCTACAGCACGTGGGATCCTTCAGAAGTACAAGCCTGGAGATCCTGATTTCGATCTGCCTTCAGATTTAATAGCTGACCTCAAGGAAGGTGATTGGGGACGATACGGAAAAGATGGTGAATTGGTGGTGTGTTTTACAGGGAGTAATCACACTACTGGAGGAAACTCTGGAAGCCCTGTGATCAATGGCGACGGGTATCTAGTCGGCATTAACTTTGACAGAAGTTGGGAGAGTACGATGAGCGATATTCATTTCGATGAATCGCGATGCAGGAACATTATGGTTGATATCCGTTACGTTCTATGGATCATAGATCACTATGCAGGAGCAAGTCACCTCGTCGATGAGATGACCTTAATTGACTGACTCTGAAAGTTACAAGTAGGAGGTTCTTGTATGGGTATTAAACAAGAAACGTGATTGCAAGGATTACGATTGCAAAAACTATTAAAGCGAACGTTACTGGTC
>JAQCID010000031.1 GCA_027618855.1 Bacteroidota bacterium
CATTTATGCCATTGATGGCAATGTGGATTTAGAAATTGGTGACATTTCATTTTCTATTGACTGCCCCCTTGTATCTATGGATGAAATTCTACGTACCAGTGATGTTGTCAGTCTGCATATTCCTGCACAGCCTGATGGGTCTGCCGTGATCGGTAAGGAGCAATTGGGCCAAATGAAACCCGGCGCGCTACTCATTAACGCCGCACGAGGTGGTGTTCTTGATGAAGACGCCCTTATTTCTGCGCTTAACTCTGGACATCTAGGCGGAGCAGCCCTTGATGTCTTCGTGGGGGAACCTTCACCCAGAGCGGATGTCCTATCTCACCCAGGACTTTCATTGACACCTCATATTGGTGCAGCTACTGGAGAAGCTCAAGACCGCATCGGTCTTGAATTGGCTTCACAGATTGCCGAACTGGAAAAAGCACGCGCATAAAGATGGGGAGCCTGATCAGACCATTCAGATTGGTTCAGCCACCTAGGCATTTGGCCCACTTAGTTGCTTCACGCTCCTACTTAAGTTACGATAAAAAGGGACTTAAGGACAAGTTTAAACACAACTCCTACAGCTATTTACAAGTCATCAACCCCGATGCAGCGGATGATATCTCCGCGGAAAGAGGGACTGTAGATTTCTTCAAAGAAGTCAGAAAAGGGTATGACAAATTTCTCGACCGCGGATGGCTTGAAGGGACTGAAGGTCCTGTCTATGCGATTTATCGTCAAATGACTCCCCTCGGCACGTTCACTGGAATCATTTCCGTTTTGGACCTGCCGAAATGTGAAGACGGAGGCGTTTTAACCCATGAACTTACAATAGAGAAACGTGAGAATCTGTTTGTTAGTTATTTGGAAACAGTGGGGTTCCATGCTGAGCCTATCCTATGCGCGAGGAAATCTGGACATGAAGGCGAAGATGAACTGAACAGAGCCATCTCAGACATCACCGAAGGCCGTGAAGCAGAGTGCGATTTTACGACGACAGATTGCATTAGACACTCCGTATGGCTTATTCATCCTGAACTCAATGAGTCGTTTTCTGAAGCTCTTGAACCCTTAGACACCCTTTACCTCGCCGATGGCCATCACCGATTGGCTTCATCCATTAAGATGCTACACCGTCATCCAAATGAACCTGGAGTTGACCGGATATTGGCCTATATTTTACCTGCAAAAGAATTGAGTATTCTAGGATATCATCGAGAAGTAAGAAACTGGGATGGAGACATTGAACTTCTTTTAACCCAAATAAAGGCCATCGATTCTGTCCTTCGAATTGAAAAAACCGACACGCAAGAATCATGTTCCGGTTGTATTGACATCATTACAAACCAAGGACAATGGCGGTTGGTTTTAAAAGAAGACAACTCCGGGACGAGAATCGATGCTGGTTGGCTTAATGATGAGATTTTAGAACCATTGTTGGGGATAGAAGATCCGAGAAATAGCCCAAACCTCAAATACATCGCTGGCTCAGATGTGTCAAGCAAGAACCATTCGAAACTGAAGGATGTCGTGAAAGACCTCAACAACAAGGTGGTTTTTGCACTCCACCCTATTCCCATAGATCAAATCATTTCTGTATCTGATGCTGGAAACACATTGCCTCCGAAAAGCACATGGGTAGAACCTAAACTAAGGAGCGGTTTGTTTGTGTATGAGTTTGGACTACATCCCCTTAGAAATGGATAGCAACACGATTCAAACGAACATTCAGGCGATTCGAGATGCCGTTCCCGAACATGTCACTCTGGTCGCAGTGAGCAAGACGCAAACCCTTGATGCCATAGCAAGTGCCTATGCTGAAGGAATTCGAGATTTCGGTGAAAACAGGGTGACGGAATTGGTTGAAAAGGCCGATGCCTTTCCAGACGATGTTCGTTGGCATGCGATCGGGCATCTTCAAACCAACAAAGCAAAAATTGTGGCCCCTTTGTCGCATTTGATTCACGCTGTAGATTCTACACGCATCTATGAAGCGCTTGCCCAACACAAAAACGCATCGCCTTTGGATGTCCTTCTGCAAGTTCACATCGCAGAGGAAACAAGCAAGTTCGGCTTCCTGGAAGACGCGCTTAGAGAGTTGTTCGCGTTGCCAGGAAATGATACGTTCGGAAATACATCTATTCGCATCAAAGGACTCATGGGGATGGCGACATACACAAAAGACACCACGCAAATTGCCAAGGAATTTAAAGGTTTACGTTCACTTTTCGAAGAACTCGCCCCATCAATGGGAGCCAACTTCGACACTTTATCAATGGGGATGAGCGGAGATTGGAACATCGCAATCGATGAAGGATCAACAATGATTCGCGTCGGAAGTGCAATCTTTGGCGCTCGAACTTGAAATTTTCAGTAAATAAAACAATCCAATGAAAACATTACTTACCGCTTTAATTGGCGTTCTAATTGCCACTCCTACCCTCGCACAAACGCCTTCAAATATAGAGGCTGTAGAGTATGACCCAAATGGGTCGCAGTGGTTTGTGAGTTGTGGGTCTTCAACGATGCTGTCAACATCAGATTTAGGAGACAGTTGGGAATACTTCGGAAGTGCACATGCGACGCATGGAATGGAGGTCATGGGCGAAGTGTTATTCGTGCTTGACAACAATCTCATTCGAGCTTACGATTTAAATACCGCAGAACAGCTTGGAACTACTTCAGTTATAGGAGCGAGCTTTCTAAACGGGATGGGGAATGACGGGAACGGAATCCTCATTGTCAGCGATTTCAGTTCAGGCAGGATCTTAAAAGTCGACGCGACGGACCCTGCCGACATGAGTGTCTCTACACTTGTGGGGAATACAGGAACGATGCCTAATGGCATCGTCGTTGACACAGAAAATGGCAGAGCCGTCATTGTGAATTGGGGAGGCAACGCAGACATTCTTGCTGTAGATCTTGAAAGTGGAGAATTGACAACAATCGTCAACGGAACTGGTTTGGGAAACTGTGATGGGATTGACATGGATTATGATGGACGATATTACGTGAGCTCATGGTCACCGAACAGAATCACACGATTCAGCAATGATTTCAGCCAAAGCGAAACCGTGGTAAGCTCTGGATTAAGTAGCCCCGCAGACATCTCGTTTGACGTGACGAATCACATTCTGGGAGTCGCAAATAGCGGATCTAATCAAGTGACGTTCCACCAATTCGAGACCGAGGTCAACGGGGTGGACATCATCGACAGCAATGAAGCGTCTGAAGTCTCGCTTCTCGGAAATAATTTGACATTTCAAGTTGCGCAACCAGGAAACTACAACATTTCCGCTTTCACGCTAAGCGGCAAATTGCTAGACTCTATGGCCATTGACATCCCTGCAGGAAAAACGAACGTTTCTCTTAAAAGATTGCCGCGTATGATGCAAAATGCCGCGGTTATTCATGTAGGAGGTACAGATCTCGACCAGAGCTTTAAACTGGGTCTACGTCAACCTTAAGACGAAGACGTTTCCATCTTGGGTCGGTCATAAAATCGTCGATATCTTCAAGTAGAATATCTCTGTACTTAGAGGGACTTACATCTCTTTCGAATTTCAACATAAGTTGTTGGCGGAACAAATCATTCACCCTAGAGATTGCTGGAACATCAGGGCCTATTATTCTGCTGTCGCCAAATCTTTGTCGCAACCTCAAGGCCAAGACTTCCGCTCCCTTGCGAACGCGTGATTCGTCACTGTGACTCAAAGAGATTCTAATCAATCGTACAAAAGGAGGATAGCCATAGTTTTTGCGTTCTAAAAGCTCATGCTCCACGAGTTTGTCGTGGTCGCCCGCGATCACTCTCTGAATCACCCAATGGTCGGGAGAAAATGTTTGAATCACGACCTTGCCCCTCTCTGAAGAACGGCCTGAACGACCACTGACTTGCGTAAGCATTTGGTAGGCCCTTTCAAAAGACCTAAAGTCTGGAAAAGTCAACATTTTATCTGCACTCATCACTCCTACGAGGCCCACATCTTGGAAATCGAGGCCCTTACTCACCATCTGAGTCCCTACAAGAATGTCCAATTCATGGTTCCCAAATGCTTCAAGAATTCTGGAGTGCGCGGACTTGCTTCTCGTTGTGTCCAGGTCCATTCTGGACACTTTTGCGTTCGGAAACAGTTCGGCAAGTTCTTCTTCAATACGTTCAGTCCCTAGCCCTTTTGGCTTGACTGAGTGACTTCCACACGCGCCACACTTCTTCGGAGGAGGGGAAATATGATACCCACAATGATGGCAGTGAAGACCAAACATCTTTTTGTGATGCGTCAACGGTATTTCACATCTCTCACACATCGCAGCATCTCCACAAGCATCACATTGCCACGATGGTGCATAGCCACGTCGGTTTTGGAACAGAATAATCTGTTTCCCAGATTCCAAAGTCACCGCCATCAGGTCGCGTAAACGTTTTGAAAACCCACCTCGCATACTCCTCTGTTTGTGCTCTTTCTGAAGGTTGGCCACCAGGATCTCTGGCAACATTACACCCCCATATCTTTCCATAAGGTTGACCCTTGCCATTCTCCCCTCTTGGGTATTCCAAACCGTTTCTACAGAAGGAGTCGCAGAACCTAAAACAATAGGTATTTTCATTTGAGCCGACATCCAAATTGCGACATCACGTGCGTGATATCGAGGTGCGGGATCTTGTTGCTTGTAACTCGATTCGTGTTCTTCGTCCACAATAATTAACCCGAGGTTTTTGAAAGGTAGGAAAATCGCAGAGCGCGGACCTACGATGAGGGACCCCTTGTTTTCATCGAGGATTTTCAGCCATGTCTCTGTTCGTTCTGAAGTGTTAAATCTAGAATGATACACGCGAACAGAATCGCCAAAAAACTTTTGTAATCTGACGATAAGTTGCGTTGTCAGTGCAATCTCAGGGACAAGGAAAAGTGCTTGCTGCCCCGCTTTTAAGGCTTCGTTAATCAGATGAACATAGATCTCCGTTTTCCCCGAACCTGTCACACCGTGTAGCAAAACAGGCTTGCGCTTTACGAGGGCCTCCCTCATCTCTTTGTACGCTCTTGTTTGATGGGGCGAAAGGATGGGCAATGATTTGATCTCACCTTCATACCTTGAGATTCTATCTACTTCACGCTCTTCCAGGACAAATACATTTCGATCAACCCATTTCTTGATGACCGAAGAATTTACATCTGCTTGTTTTTGCAGTTTGGTCTTGAGTACCGCTTCTCCCTTAGGCGCCAAATCCAGGTACGCCAAAAGTGCCCGTGCTTGGACAGGGGCGCGTTTCTCAACTCTGTCTAATTCGGCACGTAAAACCTCCTCTTCTTCAAGCACCTCCTTTGAAATACTGACATACGTTTTCTTCAATGACTTGTACCGTTCTTTTAACTCATCTTCAGAGACCGCTAAGCCTTTATCTATTAAAGACCGTACAATGTTTTGTGGATGTTTAACACCCAGAAATTCGGCGATCTCTCTCAAATCCATGCCTTCCTTCACATGCAAGGCATTGAGCAAGGTGACGGATGCATTGTTTAACCCTTCCTCATTTTTCCTGCTATCCTGCTCACCAGAAATATCGGGGTTCAATCGTATTCTGGTCTTACTTGCCAGCTTCATCCCAGAGGGCAACGCTGCAGAAATAACATCCCCTAAAGCGCATAAATAGTACTCCGACATCCACGTCATCAGCGACACACCGTGTGGCGTCAATACAGGTCTGTTGTCTACGACTGCCTCAATCTCTCTTGCAGTATAGTCCACAGGCATGCGTGAATGAACATCCCAAACCACACCTGTAAGCCGTCTGTTCCCCAAGGGCACCACAACCCGCATACCTACACGCGGAGGCTCCTCTCCGCCCGGCCACCGATACGTCAGTACACGCGGGAGTGCTGCGGGCAAAGCAACGTCACAAAATGTTTGGTCTGCTTGTGTATTATTATTGATAACATTCGTCATTCAGACTACAAAGTAACTCCCTAAAGTCCGTAAATTTCTGTTATGGTAAAATGTATTTCTCATCTATCTGTAGGAGACAGTGCTCCCGATTTTTTGTCAAAAGATCAATGTGGCACATCGCGCTCACTTTCTACATACTCTGGCAGCAAGCTGGCGCTATATTTCTACCCGAGAGACAATACACCTGGCTGTACTTCTCAGGCCTGTAACCTCACTGAAAACTTTTCTGAACTCACAAAGCACGGCATTCAAGTTCTGGGTGTGAGTCCGGATCCAGAAGCAAAACATCTGAAGTTTATCGCCAAATACGACATCTCATTTGATTTGCTGGCAGATGAAGATAAAAGCGTGCACCGTGCGTATGGCGTTTGGGGAGAAAAGAAGTTTATGGGGAAGGTGTTCGATGGCACCCACCGAACGACTTTTTTAATTGACGAGAAGGGAAAGATTACTGAGATTATCTCAAAACCCAAATGCAAAGACCACGCAGCAGAAGTTCTCGCGGGGTTTGGATTGCAATAACGAACATCTGTGAAACCATGACCCTCAAATACACATCAATAACCACAACGTAAATCCATTACGTACTACGTGAGATATCTTCGCTAAAAACAAATAAATATGTCTTCAGAAAAAGAACAAAAATTAAAGGCACTCCAGCTTACTTTGGACCGCCTAGACAAAACGTACGGAAAAGGGATTGTAATGAAACTTGGTGATGAGCCAGTGGAGGCAATCGATGTTATTCCATCTGGATCATTGACGTTAGATCTAGCGCTAGGCATCCAAGGTTATCCGAGAGGTCGTGTTGTAGAGATTTATGGACCTGAATCTTCTGGTAAAACGACGCTGGCAATTCACGCCATAGCCGAATGTCAAAAGCAAGGTGGGATTTGTGCATTCATCGATGCAGAGCACGCATTTGACAAGTTCTATGCAGAGGCGCTAGGTGTTGATACAGAAAACCTCCTTATTTCTCAACCCGACAACGGGGAGCAGGCACTTGAAATTGCCGACAATCTGATTCGTTCAGGTGCGATCGACTTGTTGATTGTAGATTCTGTTGCAGCGCTTACACCACGTGCTGAAATTGAAGGTGAAATGGGAGACACTTCTGTAGGCCTACAAGCCCGCCTCATGTCTAAAGCTCTTCGGAAACTCACGGGCACAATTAGCAAGACCGGATGCTGCTGCATCTTTATTAATCAGCTCAGAGAGAAGATCGGTGTGATGTTTGGCAACCCTGAAACAACGACTGGAGGACATGCTTTAAAATTCTACTCATCAGTTCGCCTTGATATTCGCAAATCTACTCAAATAAAAGATGGAGATCAAGTTCTTGGAAACAGAACGAGAGTCAAAGTTGTCAAAAACAAAGTGGCACCACCGTTCCGCAGAGCTGAATTTGACATCCTCTACGGAAAAGGCATTTCTAAGGCTGGAGAAATCATTGATCTTGGCGTAGAAGCTGGAATCATTAAGAAGAGTGGGTCATGGTTTTCATACGGAGAGACAAAACTAGGGCGAGGTCGAGATGCTGTTCGCAATCTTCTCCTGGACAACCCTGAACTTTTTGAAGAACTTGAAGGGCTCATTAAAGAATCAATCACAGCTTCTAAAGAAGATGCCAAAGCCGTGAAGGCCGTTAAAAAGCTGGCTGAAGAAGTTGCTGAAAAGTAACCTCTGACGTCTGCATTTAGGCTTGTCTGCAATTATGCTTGTCTGCAATTATGCTTGTCTGCAATTATCTAGGTTTCCCATGAATAGACTTATTGTTTTAGGGGTTTTGTCAGGATTTCTGATTTTGCTGACCAAATGTGGGGCGGATGATTCCGTCCCACATTCTGTTCAAGAGAATGCAAGTGGAGAGAATAAGGATGTTGATGTTGATTCATCTGCTTACTTCGAAAACGCTATTTTGAATGATGCAACATCGCCTTTGCCATACTGGAATCGAGCAGCTTGGCATCTCCGAAATGCGAGGATTCCTGAAGGACTCCAAGATTTAGATTTGGCGCTCGAAGCTGACTCTACATATGGACCCGCATGGTCCGCAAAAGCGGATGCTTTATATCTACTGCGCCAATTTGACCCTTGCATTGAACACCTGGATGTTTGCCTGCGTTATTCACCAGATCACATCCCTTGTAAACTCAGGAGGGCCGAGATGCACATCCACCTTAATCAATATGAGGACGCCTTAAAGATCATTAATGGCGCACTGCGTTTGGATGATCAAATTCACGATGCATATTGGATGAAAGGTGTCATCTATAGAGATACTGGAGACATCGAGAATGCCCTTAGTTCATTTCAAACTTCAATAGAAGTCAACCCCTCTTTCTTCGATGGATACATCGCTCTGGGAATCGCATACAGTGCCACTTCGAATCCACTGGCCGTGGACTATTTCAACAGCGCGATGGAATTACGCCCCAGGAGTGTAGAAGCAAAATACAATTGTGCGATGTACTACCAAGAGCTGATGCTCGAAGACCCATCCGCCAGAAAAATCGCCCTTGACAAATCGTTGGCCTTGTACCAAACCATTTTAGAAATCGATCCCATGAATGCTTCTGCGGCGTTCAATCAAGGGTTTATTTTCCTGGAGTACTTACAGGATTACAAAAACGCGGATTTCTGGTTTGGGCAAGCCATTGAAAAGCTGCCGTACTATCATCAGGCATTTTTCAATAGAGGTCTCGCAAGAGAGAGCATGGGCATGGAGTCCATTGCGCTTCAAGACTACAATTCCGCACTCGAACTTAAACCGGACTTCACTGCTGCGGCTCTGGCAAAAGGAAGGGTATTGGGTTCGAAATAGAGATCCATATACAACCATATACAAGGCACAAAAAAGGTCGGCTTGGGGAATCCCAGCCGACCTTTTTTACAGTCTTTATCTTGTAGTCAGAGTCTTACTTGATTTGATCTACAACCGCTTTAAAAGCTTCCGGGTGATTCATCGCTAAATCTGCGAGAACTTTCCTGTTGAGTTCAATACCAGATCTAGTGAGCTTGCCCATAAAAACGCTGTATGACATTCCGTGTTGTCTAGATGCTG
>JAQCID010000032.1 GCA_027618855.1 Bacteroidota bacterium
TTGCCTAAACTTAAAATTTTAATTATGGCTTTTGAATTACCTTCTTTGTCCTATGCCTATGATGCATTGGAACCCCATATTGATGCACGTACGATGGAAATCCATCACGGAAAGCATCACGCTGGTTACACAGCGAAATTGAACGCAGCTGTGTCTGGAACTGACCTTGAGGGTTCTTGTATCGAGGATCTCCTTGCGAATCATTTTGAGAATACAGCAGTTCGAAACAACGGTGGAGGTTTTTATAACCACACGTTATTTTGGAATTCGATGTCCCCAAATGGTGGTGGAACACCCTCAGGTGATTTAGCTTCTGCCATCGACAGAGACTTCGGTTCATTTAATGACTTTGTCGATGAGTTTTCAGAAGCTGCTGCAACTCGTTTTGGTTCTGGCTGGGCTTGGCTATGTGTCTGTGACGAAGGTAAATTAAGTGTGTGTTCTTCTGCAAACCAAGATAATCCACTTATGCCTGGCATTGGTTGTGGATGTACGCCCATCATGGGCCTCGACGTTTGGGAGCACGCGTATTACCTCAATTACCAAAACCGCCGTCCAGACTACATCTCAGCATTTTTTAATGTAGCAGATTGGAATGCAATCGCTGAGCGTTACGCTTCAGCGTCAAAGTAATTCTCACTGTGAGTCGTCACATTGTTATCGTTGCTGGTGGTACTGGTACACGAATGGGTACAAAGACTGCAAAACAATTTCTAATAATGAAGGGTCTCCCGCTTATGTGGTGGACCCTTCGTCGTTTTTATGAAGCTGTACCTGACGCCCCTATATCCTTAGTCTTACACGAATCCCTGTTCGACGAATTCCGCAGTTTAGAGATTGAATATGGTCCATCAGGTGTAACTCACCTCATACAAGGGGGTGTTGAACGATTCCATTCAGTATTAAACGGTCTTGTCACTCTGCCTGATGTTGGACTGGTTGCGATTCACGATGCTGTCCGTCCTTTCCCTTCGGTGAAGCTCATTCGCGACACGTTCGATATTGCGGCACTTCACGGTTCAGCGATTCCTACCATACCTCTTAAGGACAGCATCCGTAAAATTTCGGATGTAAATACAAATGAATCCGTTGCGCTTAATCGATCAGATTTCATTTCAGTCCAAACCCCTCAATGCTTTGATTTGGCGTTGTTAAAACCATCATTTGCCGTTTCCTATTCCCCCGCCTTTACGGATGATGCATCTGTTTTTGAGGCAGCGGGTCACAAAATAACAATTTGCGCAGGCGACCCCATCAATTTAAAGGTCACAACGCCCGAAGATCTCCTTATTGCCAAGGCCTTGGCCTAAGGTTGAAGTTCTTGAAAGATCACTCCTGGCTTTAACCACCTTACACTTGCGAGGATCGCTGTGAGCCCTATTATCGCACTTACGCTTTCTGTCGCCCCCCAAACTGTGTCTGCGGGATTCATTCCTTCTGCAACCCACTCAGGTCCTAACCACCACGCTGCACATACAGCGACGCCATTGTTTACAAAGTGCCCCAGGACAGCTGGCCACAAACTCCCACTCGCTACAACCATGTAACCAAACCCTGCGCCGAGTAACATGCGGGGAATAAATCCAAAGAATTGAAAGTGTATTGCACTAAATAAGATTGCACTCACCCAGACCCCTACGTGGATGTTGCCACTCCATTTCGAAACGAGCGGTTGTAAAGCGCCTCGAAATAACCACTCCTCACATATCGCAGGTAGAAATGCCACGGCAACGAGAGTCGCAAGAAATTGGTTCGAGGTTTCCATTTGGAGCATGGCTTGGGTTATTCTAGCGGCTTCTGCTTCAAGTTCCGCTGCCATCGTATGTAGGGTGGAGCCATCTACAAGAAGCCATTCATTTAACCGGTAAGTGAGGTCTAAAAACGGTGAGAAGCCGAGCGTAATGATCACGGCGCCAATGAGAAATTTGAACAGATGTTTGTTTTTTCCAGTTTGACTAAACCCTACGCCTCTTCCTGGTCCATGTAGCAAGGCATAGACGAATCCGGCACCAGCGAACGCAAGGATTTGGTTTAATGAATTGAGGAGAAGAGTAGCACAAATTCCAGATGTTGACTCAAGATTCATTAAGGATGACATCAATTCCGGAAGGGTATCCCCCGTCCCGCAAATCCATGCTGATACGTATGTTCCGAAGAAAACAGAAACGCCCATACCTGTAATTGAAACACAGATGATGAATGTTAATTGAAGGAGCGGATGAAGATTATGGAAGGCGTTTTGTATGAACGTCATGTGAAGGGCTTAATTTTGCGGCAAGTTCGTAAAACTCAGGTATAAGTTTGGTTAAAATAGCAGATATAGAATTGGGAGAGTTTCCACTCTTGCTTGCGCCTATGGAGGATGTAAGCGACCCTCCTTTTCGCGCAGTTTGCAAAAAGTATGGGGCAGACCTTATGTACACTGAGTTTATAAGCTCGGAAGGACTTATCCGTGATGCCGCGAAGAGTAGAATGAAGCTAGATATCTTCGAGTATGAACGACCCGTAGGGATTCAGATTTTCGGAGCTGATATAGGGCCGATGCGCGAAGCGGCGGCTATCGCAGAGCAAGCAGGCCCCGACATTATTGACATCAACTACGGATGTCCTGTAAAGCAAGTGGCCTTAAAGGGTGCTGGAGCAGGGATTCTTCGAGATATTCCTAAGATGGTGGAGATGACGAAGGAGATTGTGAACACTTGTAGCCTTCCCGTAACCGTGAAAACACGTTTGGGCTGGGATGATGGTTCAAGACATATCGTTGAAGTTGCCGAGAGATTGCAAGACGTAGGGATTGCTGCGATAAGTATTCATGGGCGTACAAGAGCACAAATGTATAAGGGGGATGCAGATTGGTCTTTGATTGCCGCTGTGAAGAATAACCCCAGAATGAATATTCCAGTTTTCGGAAATGGAGACATTGATACGCCGGAAAAAACCGTGGAGTACCGCGAACGCTTCGGTGTAGATGGGATTATGATTGGGAGAGCGAGTATTGGATCACCATGGATTTTCAATGAAATAAAGCATTTTATCGCTTCGGGCGAACATCTCCCTCCACCCGACATGAAGGAGCGCATTGCCGCTGCTTCGATGCATTTTGAAGGGTCACTTACATGGAAGGGAGATCGACTGGGAATTGTTGAAATGAGGCGCCACTATGCAAATTACTTCAAAGGAATTCCGGACTTTAAAACACACAGATTAGATCTTGTGACCCTTGACAATGTTGAGGGCATTCGCGCCAAACTCCTTTTAATCGCGGATCTTTTTAAAGATCACGACTTTTCGAGGTAAGATTTCTATCTTAAGAAAGCCTTCGAATCAGGAATTTCACCATCGCTGCAGATCCCAATCCACCGATTCCGATCACGACAGCGAGCGTGCCGAAAATGTCTATTGCGGCTAATCTAACTGGATAAGAAGGGACCACCGACCCTTCAAGTGTAAGCCACCCGAACGCATCTTGGCCGATCACGAGTGCAATTCCTAAAACTGTACCGATGACTCCTCCCAACACATTAATGGCGAGCCCCTGTAAAGAAAACGTACGCTCCAAAGCGCGGTCGTTCATCCCCATCGCCTTAAAAACCTCAAGGTCCTGTCTTTTATCGATCAGCAACATCGTCAGGGAAGCCAAAATGTTAAATGCGGCAACCACGAGGATAAAGCTAAGAATCACAAATGTGGCGAGCTTCTCCGCCCGATTTGTTTGGGTAATAAACGTATGTTTCTCCTCACGTGTGCGTAAATGAACGTTGTCACCTAACGCCGCAATGAAGTTTTCGTCAGTTGCCAAACCCGCCGCGGAAACACCTTCATCAACTTGAATTTCAAACCTAGACACTTCGTTTGGTCTGTCGAATAGCTCACGTGCAAATTCCAAAGGAGCAAGGATATATCTCGTGTCTAAATCTGCGTTAATAGAGAACGTACCACAAGCCAAAGCAGGCAAAGTTCTGAAAGCTCTCTCTCTATGTCTACTTAGTTTTTTACCTCTGACAGGCGCGCCAAGAGACATGAGTGGTGGATATATAGAGTCAGACCGAATCCCCATCTCTGAACGGATTCCGTATCCGAGGCACACACATTGAGAATTTTCAAATGATCTTCCCCATATGCCTTCAACAATTGCGCTATCTATTTGAGACACGTCTCCATATTGAGCGTCAACACCTAGGACAGAACATATTTGTGTCACTCCATTGCCGCGAATGATTGCTTCACTTTCAATCACTGCAGAGTAAACTGCAACTCCTGGATATCCTCCTATAATCTCCCCGAGTTCATTTGGCAGCACTTCTCCTGAAATCGGCACTGCAGCAAGGTCAGCATCCAATGTTCCAAACAAGTCCTGTACAAGGTCCTCAATTCCATTGAAAGCAGAGAGGATTGTGATCATAGACATCGTGACCGCTGCAATCACGAACATAGAAATGCCTGAAATAACGTGAACTAGTTTTCGCGATTTAGGTTGGAAAAGATATCTCCGTGCAAGTCTGAATGGAAGCCGCACTTCACTTACGCTTTTAACGCCTTCTCTATTGCGTCATAGTAATCTAGGCTGTCGTCGATGTAAAATTGCAATTCTGGAATTCGACGCACTTGCTTTCCAATCACGCCTGCCAAATGATGACGTGTCCAATTCCTTTCTTTTTTCACCACTTTCAATGCAGCTTCTGTGTCCTTCACAGTCATAAAGCTTAGATATACTTTTGCGACTCCCAGGTCAGGTGACATGCGCACAAGAGTCACCGTGATGAAAAGACCCTCGAAATGCATCGATGCTTCTCTCTGAAAGATGATACTTAACTCTTGTTTAATAAGGGTCGCGACTTTTTCTTGACGAATACTTGACATGTGACGAAGTTAGCTCAGATTATATAATTTCAGTATAGGAATTTATGATACGGATACCGCTTGACATGGAGTTCCTTCACTCTGTTATAAAGCAAGTCTCTTAAGTTTGTAATATCCTCTTTATCTCTCGCACTCATAAAAACAACATCAAACCCATCCTTCTCGAACCTTTGTTTCAGTCCTTGAATGATTTCAGCACCAGAAACCTCAGCATCCTCGTCTTCTAAAAGATCAATTTTATTGAAAAGAAGAAGCGTAGGCTTGTCATCACTGCCGATTTCTTCTAGTGTGCGCTCGACGACCGCGACTTGATCCTCAAATTGAGGATGACTGACATCGATGACATGTATCAGCAGATCGCTTTCACGGGTTTCATCGAGTGTGGATTTAAAGCTCTCAATAAGTTGGGTGGGCAGCTTCCTGATGAACCCGACAGTGTCACTTAGGAGAAAGGGAAGGTTCGCTACAACGACCTTTCTAACGGTCGTATCGAGTGTGGCAAAAAGCTTATTCTCAGCAAATACATCACTCTTTGAAAGCGCAGTCATAAGCGTGCTTTTGCCAGCATTCGTATAGCCTACAAGAGCCACACGAATCATAGAGCCTCTGTTGCTACGCTGCGTAGCCATTTGCTGATCAATGGCAATCAATTCCATTTTTAACAGTGCAATCCTGTCCCTGATTATTCTTCGATCTGTCTCGATTTCTTTCTCTCCAGGACCTTTCATTCCGATACCCCCTTTTTGTTTTTGAAGGTGAGTCCACATGTTTGTGAGACGCGGCAAGAGGTATTGGTATTGTGCGAGTTCTACTTGAGTCCTCGCGTGAGACGTTCTTGCTCTTTGGGCAAAAATATCGAGTATGAGGTTAGGTCGATCGATAATCTTCACTCCCTCAATTTCTTTTTCTATGTTTCTGATTTGAGACCCGCTGAGTTCGTCATCGAAAACAATCATATCAATCCCTTCGGCTTTTACATAGTCTCTAATTTCTAAAAGCTTGCCCGACCCGATAAACGTTTTTGAATCAGGCTTCGTGAGAGACTGAATAAATGTCTTTTTAGCAATTGCATTTGCTGTAACCACTAAGAACGCGAGCTCTTCCAGATACTCTTCCAGCTGTTCGCGTTTTTGGTTTTGGGTTGCAAGACCTATCAGGACACATGTCTCCTTTTCTTCAGAAGTCGAAACAGGTTGTCGTTTTGCCATAATATCGGTTACTTAAGACTGTCAATGTACACCGCTAGTCCTCTAATCGTAGGCATATCAAGAACATCTTTTTGAGGGGGCATTGTGCCTTTTCCGTTCATGATAATGGCCACTCGTTCTTCCATGGTATATTCTGTGGTAACCAAATCCGGAGCCCCCTTAATCACAGAGACCCCATTTTTACCATGACATATCGAGCATTTATATCTATAAATGAGCTCAATTTCTTTGAGATTGATTTGAGCATTCTGTTCAGTTCCAGGCTGATTGTCGCGCCCAATCTCAGTTCTGTTGGTAGGATTTTCACAAGATATAACCATGAAAACAGCGAGGCATGTCGTGAAAAACACACGGAAGTGGCTTGCCACATTCATATGCTATCTACGCGCTTTAATGAAGCTGAGAACAAATGCAACCATTGATAAGACAGACGTTGCAATCATTGCAATCACACGAAACAATCCAACCCCTCCTGAATCAAGACTTTTCGGCAACCTCATTCCCACCAAAGCCACTAGGATGACCAATGTTAAAAGAACGGCGACATGCGCGATGATTTTATTTTCCTTTTTTAAACCGATGGTGCACAACAATAGAATGACACCAAAACCCACAGGAATTAATGCAGTTGGCGCCTGAACATCGAAGTACCCCCATAACCCGAGAGAGATGAGAACGATTGAATTTAATATGTTATAAAAAGAAGCTTTCATGATGTTTTGTTTTAGACAATTCCTTGATCCAACATGGCATTTGCAACTTTCACAAAACCAGCAATATTCGCACCTCTCACATAATCCACCTTTCCATCATCAGTTGTCCCATACTCCACACATTGAGCGTGGATGTCTTTCATGATTTTGTGGAGTCGTGTGTCGACTTCTTCAGCACTCCAGGATAAACGCATGCTGTTTTGGCTCATCTCAAGACCAGAAGTCGCAACTCCTCCAGCATTTGAAGCCTTTCCAGGCGCGAAAAGTACGCCAGTTTCTTGGAATAATTCAACGGCATGAGGTGTACACGGCATGTTGGCACCTTCGGCAACGCAAATGCAGTTGTTGTTTACCAATGCTTTTGCATCGTCTTCCTCAATTTCGTTCTGAGTGGCACATGGTAGCGCCAAATCGCATGCGATATTCCAAGGACGAGCGCCTTCGTGGAATTTACTTCCAGGGTATTGGGCTTCGTATTCAGAAATACGTCCTCTTCGAACATTTTTCAGTGTCATCACCCACTCGAGCTTTTCTTGAGAAATCCCCTCAGGATCGTGTATAAAGCCCTTAGAGTCAGATAGAGTAAGCACCTTTGCTCCAAGTTCGATACATTTTTGAGCCGCATATTGCGCGACGTTTCCTGATCCAGAAATCACAACAGTTTTTGCATCTAGGGTCTGATTCTGTGTCGCTAACATCTCTTGAGCGAAGTACACCGTACCATAACCGGTCGCCTCTGGACGTATTAGAGATCCACCATAATTGATTCCTTTTCCAGTAAGTACGCCCACAAATTCATTGCGTATTCGTTTGTATTGTCCGAATAGGAAACCGATTTCACGTCCACCGACGCCAATATCTCCAGCTGGAACATCCGTATTCGCCCCAATATGTCTTGACAGTTCAGTCATGAAACTTTGACAAAACCTCATTACTTCGTGGTCACTCTTTCCTTTTGGATTGAAATCAGAACCTCCCTTTCCACCTCCTAAAGGAAGCGTCGTTAAAGAATTCTTAAAGACCTGTTCGAAACCTAGAAACTTAAGGATGCTCAGATTCACACTTGGGTGAAATCTCAACCCTCCTTTATAGGGACCTATCGCAGAGTTAAACTCTACACGATACCCCCGATTTACGTGTACCTCCCCTTTGTCATCTGTCCAAGCTACTCGAAACATAATCGTGCGCTCGGGCTCGATCATTCGCTCAAGTATTTTCCCATTGGAATACTTGGGGTTTTTTGCGATAAATGGGATGACTGTTTCAGCTACCTCTTGGACAGCTTGAAGAAACTCTGGTTCGTTTGCATTTGATTTGGCTACTTGAGCCATAAATGCATCAATACGTTCCTGCATGATCTAAATTTTAACGTTTATATATACGCTTTTCCGCAAAGATAATATAAAGTTATATTAAAGTGATGCTGTTCGTCCTCCATCTACGGGCAGGTTTATTCCACTGATATAGTCCGCTGCTGGCGTACATAAGAATGCGATCGCTCCCCCTATTTCTTCCGGTTCTCCAAACCTTCCCGCTGGAACTGCTCCCACCATCGATTTCATGATGATTTCTTTCGTTGTGTTGCCCTTTTGTGCCTTTGCCTCAATAATATTTTGTAACCTTCCAGTATTCGTAGCTCCGGGAAGTACATTGTTTACTCTTATCCCATATTTCCCTTCTTCGTTCGCGAGCGTTTTTGACCAATTCGCGACAGCACCTCTAATCGTGTTAGAGACTCCCAGGCCATTGAGTGGAGCTTTGACAGAAGTACTGATCACATTCACAATTCTACCGTGTCCTCTCTCTCTCATCCCTGGCAGAACAGCTTGAGTTAATACGTGATTGCACAAAAGATGCTGTTCAAAGGTCTTTGTAAACTCCTCAATACCAGCGTCAGCGATCGCTCCACCTTTGGGGCCTCCAGTATTGTTCACGAGAATGTCTATTTTCGCTGAAGCAGTTAGCTTCAACACCACCTCCTTCACCTCATTGTGGTTGCTGAAATCGGCCACCACAAAACTGTGCGCTCCACTGTTTACTTTTGGCAGACCTGAGACGGCGACTTTCAATTTCTCAGCATTACGTGCCATGAGCGTCACTCTTGCGCCAAGCTCAGCAAGTTCTCTT